>NZ_JBKKAP010000128.1:0-27762 GCF_046714615.1 Paeniglutamicibacter sp. | reverse complement strand
GCGGGCCCGTCCCTGGTCATCGCCTACGCCGTCTGCGGGTTCTTCGCGTTCCTGATCCTGCGCGCCCTGGGCGAACTCGTCCTCCACCGCCCCTCCTCAGGATCCTTCGTCTCCTACGCCCGGGAATTCTTCGGCGAAAAAGCAGCCTTCGTCTCCGGCTGGTTCTACTGGATCAACTGGGCCACCACCACCATCGTGGACATCACCGCCGCGGCCCTGTACATGAACTTCTTCGGCAACTACATCCCCTGGATGGCAGCCGTCCCGCAATTGTCCTGGGCCCTGATCGCCCTGATCGTGGTCCTGTCCCTGAACCTGGTCTCCGTGAATGTCTTTGGCGAAATGGAATTCTGGTTCGCCCTGATCAAGGTCGCAGCCCTGGTCGTGTTCCTCATCGTCGGCACCTACTTCGTCATCTTCGGCACCCCCGTGGACGGCCAACAGGTCGGCTTCAGCCTCATCTCCGATAACGGCGGGATCTTCCCCAACGGCCTGCTGCCCATGATCATCCTCATGCAGGGCGTCCTGTTCGCCTACGCCTCCATCGAACTCGTCGGCACCGCCGCCGGCGAAACCGAAAACCCCGAAAAAATCATGCCCAAAGCCATCAACTCCGTGGTCTTCCGCATCGCGGTGTTCTACGTCGGCTCCGTGATCCTTCTGGCCCTGCTGCTGCCCTACACCTCCTACGAAAAAGGCGTCAGCCCCTTCGTGACCTTCTTCGGCTCCATCGGCATCCAGGGCGTGGACGTCATCATGAACCTCGTCGTCCTCACCGCCGCCCTGTCCTCCCTCAACGCCGGACTCTACTCCACCGGCCGGATCCTGCGCTCCATGTCCGTCAACGGCTCCGCCCCGCGCTTCGCCTCCCGCATGAACAAAGCCGGCGTCCCCTACGGCGGCATCGCCATCACCGCCGGTGTGTCCCTCCTCGGGGTCCCGCTGAACTACCTCGTCCCGGCCGACGCCTTCGAAATCGTCCTCAACGTCGCCTCCGTCGGCATCATCATGACCTGGGCCACCATCGTCCTGTGCCAGATCCAACTCCACCGCTGGGCCAACAAAGGCTGGCTCAAACGCCCCTCCTTCCGCATGATCGGCGCCCCCTACACCGGCTACCTCTCCATCCTCTTCCTCGCAGGCGTGCTCATCATGGTCTTCATCGAATCCCCCCTGACCATGCTCGTCACCGCCATCGCCTCCATCCTGATGGTCCTCGGCTGGTACGCCTGCCGCAAACGCATCAACGACATCGCCCAAACCCGCGACGGCTACACCGGCCTCTCCCCGGTGGTCGCCAACCCGCCGGCAGAGACCTTCAGGTAAACCACACCTTCCGCCACCGAAAACCAGCCACATCCGAGCAGCCACATCCGAGCAGCCAAAGAAAGCCCATGACACCGGAAACCCACGCAATCGCATCCCCCACCCAGCCCGCCGCCGTCGTCATTGCCCGTGAAGACCCTTCCCGGACCGGCCATCCGGACCTTCCCCGCGCCGGAAAGGGCACAGCCCTAAAATCTGCCGGACACGTGATCGTTGATTCTCTGGTGGCACACGGCGTGGAACGCACTTACGTGGTTCCGGGTGAAAGCTTCCTCGACGTGCTGGACGGACTGCACCACTCGGACGTCGAAACGATCGTCTGCCGGCACGAGGGCGGGGCAGCCTACATGGCGGAGGCCGACGGGAAGATGCACCAGCGGCCCGGCGTCGCGATGGTGACGCGTGGCCCCGGCGCGGCCAACGCGCACGTGGGGCTGCACACCGCCTGGCAGGACTCCACTCCCATGCTGCTTTTCGTTGGGCTGATCCCGTTCGCGCACCGGGACCGCGAAGCATTCCAGGAGTTCGATATCAAGGCCTGGTTCGACACCGGCGCCAAGCGGGTTATGGTCCTGGACCATCCCGAGCGGGCGTCCGAGATTGTGGCCGAGGCGATGTTCGCGGCCATGAGCGGACGGCCGGGCCCGGTGGTGGTGGGCTTGCCGGAGGACATCATCCGGCAGCAGATCGACCCGGCGTTGCATCCCGCGATTCCCGTGGCGGCGGGCGGCATGAGCAGCACGGACGCTGCCGCGCTCCAGGATGCCCTGGCGCGGTCCAGCAAGCCGCTCTTCGTCACCGGCGGCAACGACTGGACCCAGGCCTCGGCGGACCAGCTGACCGAATGGCTGGAACGGCACCACATCCCGGCAGCAGCAGAGTGGCGGACGCAGGGAACGGTGTCCTTCGACTCGCCGTCCTACGTGGGCCCGATCGGCTACGGCCGCCCCCGCCCCACGTATGACCTGTTTGAGGAGACTGACCTGCTGGTATTTGTGGGGACGGTGCCCGGGGACGTGATTACGGACGGGTTCGTTTGCCGGCAGGACTGGAACAAGATGAACTTCCTGGTCACTGTTGACCCCTCGCTTCGCGGCCGCTCCGGCCCTGTTTCGCGGCAGATCCTGGCCAAACCCGAAGCCTTTGTGCGTGACCTTGGCGGTATCGACCTGCCGGTGAAGGAAGAGTGGAAGGCGTGGACGGAGCGGATGCGGCGTGAGCAGGAGCAGTTTGCCGCGCTGCCCCCGGCGGCGCCGTCGGCAGGCATGGCCAGGATGGATACCCTGATGGCCAACCTCGTACCGAGGCTGCCCGAGGATGCCATGGTGACTTTCGGGGCCGGCGAACACACCAACTGGGCGCACCGCTACTTCCCCACCCACCGCTACGCTTCCATGCTCAGCGCCCGCAACGGCTCCATGGGATACTCCGTGCCCTCGGCCATCGCAGCATCCCTGGCATACCCTGGTCGACGCGTTGTCACCATTGCCGGTGACGGGGAGTTCCTCATGAACGGCCAAGAACTCGCCACAGCCGCCCAGTACGGCGCCACTCCCCTGGTCATCGTGATGGACAACCAGGAGTACGGAACCATCCGCACGCACCAGGAACGCCACTACCCCGACCGCGTTTCCGGCACCCAGCTCAAGAACCCCGACTTCGCGATGATGGCCCAGGCCTTTGGCGGATTCGGCGTGCGCGTCGAGAACGACAGTGATATCCCGGCGGCCCTCGAGGCGGCCCTCGAGGCGATTGATGAGAAGGGCCAGTTCGCCCTCATCCACCTGATCGTGGAACAGCGCGTCAAGGCCTACTAGGGCCACTTCCACACAGCTAACAGCGGAGGCCTGTTTCCGTCCCTCGGGGCAGGAAGCAGGCCTCCGCTGTTTTCACGAATGGCCGCTAGGTCGAGGCGAGTTCCGGCCGGGGTTCGTTCAGCGCATCGAGCAGAAAATTCGCCCAGTGCCCGTAGCCCGCCACCGAGGGATGGAAACGGTCGGCAGCGAAGAAGGCCTCCCCCAGCGGCGGATCGTCGGCGAAAGACACGAAGGCAAGACCCAGTTCCCTGCACACCCGTGCCGACACCGCATCCAGGCGGCTTGCCCGGCGTTCCAGGAACTCGTTCAACGGCACCGGCAGCGCAGGGAAGAACCTGAAGGGCGGCACCCCCGCGACGACGATTTCCCTGGGCCTGCCCGGATCAAGGAAGGCCGCCAGGATCCTGCGCAGGTCCCCGCCCCAATGCGCCGGAGTTCGCCCGGCCATGGCGTCATTGGCACCGGCAACCAAGACGACAATGTCCGGGTCCGGATACTGGACCAGCTCCAGGACCTCGCTGCCTATGCGTTCCAGGGTCGCCCCGTTGACCCCTTGGGCTTCCCAAGCCACCGGCAGGTGGCGCCGAGCCGAGAGCCCCACCGCCAACTGGCCGGTCAGCGCGAGCTCGTGAGTGGGAGCGCCCGTCCCGGCAACGGTGGATTCCCCGATGACCAGCAGCCGACAAGGTGCCCCTCCTTCGCCGCAAACATCGACCGAGCCCCACTTCGGACCGGCGGCCTCCTTCAGCCTCGGTATGTTTTTCACGATGCGACGACCCTGGACCAATGCGGGTCCCGCCTGGACCACATTCAGCCAACCGCGCCGAATTTTTTCTCCTCCAACAATAGTGCTCATAGCGATGCCCGTCCCCAAGTCCTGCACACCAGCCACCCTGCATTCCGAAAGCCTCGGAATACCTTGATACCCCCATCCCTCAGGGTCGACCTTGGCCCTGCCGCTGTCAATATGCGGAACGGCTCGGACCTGCGGATGGTCAACGGTCCCCTTCACACTCCGGGCCACCCCTTGCCGAGCACCTGGAAATTTCGCCCCATGCGATCGCGCCTGGATCCCCTTCTCATTTGGGTCTCATCATTATCGGCAATACTTGTGCTCATGGGATTGGGAAGAACTGGCAAGATCGTGGCCTGGCTGGCGGTGTTCTTGACCCTGGGGTTGGGGACCTATGTGGTGGCCATGGGGTTGTCTGCTCCCCCTCCAGTGAACTTGGGTCCGGCGATCAACGTCGAGCAGGAGTCCGCACCGGCCAGCCCGTCACCCTCCTCCGTGGCCCCCAGCCCCTCCCCGAAGCCAACCTCGACCTCACCTGCGGAATCTTCCAAGCCCAGGCCCAAGCCTTCCGCCACACCATCCGCCACACCATCCGCCAAGCCCTCCGCCAAACCCACGCCGAAGCCATCTGCCCTGCCCAGCAAGTCGGCGCCGGTCAAGCCGCTGCCGCCATCCGAGGCGGACGACGATGACGACGATGAGTCGGATGACGAGGATGAGTCGGATGACGACGATGATTAGGATCCCCGAGCTCGCCCAGCAACTTGCAAACGCACCCGAAGGCACAAAGTTTGCCCGCCGCGGGTTCTCCGTCCGCACCCGTGTCCTTGCCGGAATGCTTGGCCTGATCACCCTGGCCTTCGCCGTCACCGGAACCGTTGTCTACCTCCTGCAGGTGAGGACCATGGACGCCCGCATCGACGACTCGCTCAAGCGAAGCGTCCAGGAGTTCCAGGTGCTGGCCGCACGCAGTTCCGAGACGGCCACTGCCGCCGAACCTCTCACGGCCGAGGTCCTGCTGTACACGGCAATGCAGCAGACCCTGCCGGCCAGGCACGAGGGAATGCTGAGCATGGTCAACGACACCGTGCGATGGACTGCCCCCGAGATCGTGCAGATGCGCCCGGAAAACGACCCGGGGTTCATCGCCTGGGCCGTGAACGACGCTCCGGATGAGCGGGTCATGCTCCAGACGGTGCCGACCGGCCAGGCAACCTACCGCGTGGTGAGCATTCCCCTGACCCTGAGCCAGCCGCAACCGCCGGCCCACCTGTTCCTCGCCTACGACTACACCGCCGAAAAGCAGGCCCTGAATCGCGGCTTCCTGGGGTATGTGATGGTCGGGCTCGTCGTCCTGCTGGTGGCCGGGGCGGCCGGCTGGCTGCTGGTGGGCAGGTTCCTGCGCCCGGTGGCGCTGCTGCGCGACACCGCCCGGAAGATCTCGGAATCGGATCTGTCCCAGCGCATCGAGGTGGTCGGGCGCGATGACCTGGCCGAGCTGACAATCACCGTCAACGCCATGCTGGACCGGGTGGAGAACGCGATGGTCTCCCAGCGCCAGCTCCTTGACGACGTGGGCCACGAGCTCAGGACGCCGGTGACCATCGTGCAGGGGCACCTCGAACTCATGGATCCCCTGGACCCCGAGGACGTCGGCCAGTCGCGGGACATCGCCCTGGCGGAACTGGACCGCATGTCGTTCCTCATCAACGACCTGGTCACCCTCGCCAACTCCAACAGGGTCGACTTCGTCCAGCCCGTCGCCACGAACATCGGCACGCTGCTCGATGACCTGCTGGACAAGGCGCGTCCGCTCGGCGACCGCGTCTGGAGGATCGGCCACCGGGTGGAGGCCACGGCCGACGTCGATCCCCAGCGCATCACCCAGGCCATGCTGCAATTGTGCTCCAACGCCGTGAAGTTCTCGGCCGACGGGTCCACGATTACCATGGGAACCAACATCGCGACCGACGCCAACAACGACCCGGTGCTGCGCCTCTGGGTGCGCGACGAGGGAGTCGGCATCGCCGTTGCCGACCAGGACCGGATTTTCGAGCGTTTTGGCCGCGGCCACAACTCGAAACGCACCGAAGGTTCAGGGCTGGGACTGAATATTGTCTCGGCCATAGCCGAGGCACACCGCGGGAGCGTCGGGGTCAGCTCCGATGTGGGCGTCGGCTCGACCTTCGTCATTGAGATCCCCACCCGTCTGGAGAGAGAAGAAGATGAGCCGGATACTGATCATTGAGGACGAGGACCGCATCAGCTCCTTTGTCGCCAAGGGGCTCAAGGCCGCGGGCTTCGCGCCGACGGTCGCCGACACCGGCAAGGAGGGCGGCTACCTGGCCCAGACGGGCGACTTCGAGTTGATCATCCTGGATCTCGGCCTGCCCGACGAGGACGGCTTCTCCGTCCTTGCCCGCATCCGCTCCACCAACGTCGACACACCGGTCATCATCCTTACGGCGCGTTCAAGCATCGACGACACCGTTGCGGGGCTCGAGGGCGGTGCGGACGACTACATGGCCAAGCCCTTCCGCTTCGAGGAGCTCTTGGCCCGGGTGCGCCTGCGGCTGCGTCCCCAGGCCGCGGCACCCGAGGACCAGGTGATTCGCGTCGGACCGCTGGAACTTGATTCGGGCAGCCGTCGCACGCGCCTGAACGGGCGCGAAATCGACCTCTCGGCCAGGGAATTCGGGTTGGCGGAGGCCTTCATGCGCAACCCCGGTCAGGTGTTGAGCCGCGAACAGCTGCTCTCCCGGGTGTGGGGCTACGACTTCGACCCGGGATCCAACGTCGTTGACGTGTACGTGCGGTACCTGCGCAACAAGCTGGGTGCGGAATGGTTCACCACGGTGCGCGGCATGGGATACCGCTTCGAGGAGCCTTCCTGAGCAGGGAATCACCAATCTTTACGTGCGGCCGACTGTCCATCGGACGGGATGGGAAGTGCCGTCGGTTCCCCCCAATGAGCAGACCACGGTCAATGACCGTGGTCTGCCATTTTGCCGCTCCTTGCGGGCGGCTGGACCGGCCCGGTACATGACTAGGGGCACCGGGCCGGCATCCTTTCTTAGTTGCAGGAAACGTCCACCCAGTAGGTGTGGTCGCCTTCGGTGTGGTTCGCGACGGTGACCGGTACCGTTGCGGTTCCGCCCCTGACCTTCGCCGAGGATCCGTCGGGTGCCTGGACGGACGCGATACCGCAGCCGGGCTGGCTGGCCACAACGATGGAGTGCGTGCCTTGCTCGGTTGCTTCGAAGTGGGCCTCATGGAAGGCCAGTACGGCGGGGTTCCATTCCGAGTACTTGATGTTGTGGGCACCGTTGGTGTCCACCCAAGTGGCGGCGTAGCCGTCCAAGGCCGCACCGTTCTTCCAGAAGCGCACGTCGATTTCGACGATCACGTCGCTGCGGACCTTGTAGTTGTCCACCTTGCTGTACCGGGGTACGAAGCAGTTCTTGTTGCCGGCGGCGGAACAGTCCAGTTTGCTGGTCGGGGTGACCCAGACCTTGTAGACCCCGCCGTTGTTGGGTGTGTCAGCGTAGGGGAACAGCTGGACGGTTGCTCCTCCGTCCTCGCCGTCAAGCCCCGTGGCGTGGGCGCACGCCCCGGAAGGCGTGGTGTCTTGGATGACGCCGCTGGCATTCACGGAGAACTGCCGACATTCAACCGCGTCAGATGAGAGCAGGACCTTTCCGGAAGGGTCGGTGACCTGGAAGGAGTAGGTGCCGGCGGGCAGGCCCGCTGCGTCATCGGGGGCGTTGATTCCGGGGCCGCCGTTGAGGTAGACGTCTTCCTTGGCGTCGTAAATGTTCAAGTTGACGGGGACACCGGAGACGTCCGAGGTGAAGATGGCTCCGGAGAGCTGCGCACCGGGCGGAGGAGCCGCCGTTGCCGGTGCTGACCACAGCGTTGCGGCCGCGACGATAATTGCGCTGGGAATGGCGAGCAGCTTATTCATGAGATCCCTCTGATCTACGAGTAGGAAACCGCATCCGGTGCGCAGCTGACGGCTCGTACTCCCAGCAAGGACGAGCTCCATCCGGAATCCACTTCGGGGATCACGGATGGACAGGCTACGCCTCGGATGCCCGAAGCATACGTCTGTGAAATGGTGGACGACAATACGTGGGCCCACCCCTTAATTACTCGGTGTGCCGCGTGCTTCGAGGGTGCATTTTTCTTGTTTATCCGCCCATTCCGCACAGGGTGCCGCTGGTTCCCGGAATCCGGTGGCTCGGGTTTTTCCGGTGCCACAGCCGCGTGTTCGGTCATCCACTGCCCGGCCAATTGCCCGGTGGATTCACGACCTAGTCGACGAATCCGTCTCCAGGGATCCAGGCCGTTTCCCGGCACGCTCGGGCGGCCACACCAGCAAGAAATGTTCAAACACGATCCCGTCGTCTTCGCTCAAGGTGCGGTCGCTTGCGACTTCGGTATGCAGCCGGTATTTGCAGTGTTCGGTTCTCCAGCTTTACGGCTTTCCAGCGAACTGTCGTCATCGCCCTCGTCCCCGGCGAAGTCCGCGTCGGCGCTTCCGAAGGTCCCCAACGGCGGTTCCACGCTTTTCGGGATGATCGAATGTGTTACTGGCCCATCACAGGTGATTCAATGAGAACCTACTCGCAGAACCGGTTGGCCGTCATCCATGGAATGCCGGTCCAAGGTCACCGTCGCTCGTTTGCGGCCGTGGTTGACTTCATGCAGCAGTGCGTCGGTCAGGACCCTGGAATCCCCGATGCGCTCGATCGTGTAATCCTGCCAGAGCTTCACCGCATCGGGGTGGGCTCTTGAATACTCGGCCCACATCGAGGCCGCTGCGACCTGGTCTAAAAGTCGGTCGTTGGAATCCACGGGTTCCCCAGAGATCGTATGCCACGGCAGTTCCACATCAGCCGTACAGGTGACCGGGTCAAGCATCACTTGGCCGTTGAAGGTGGAGGTCCGTGTACGCACATGCGGCGGGTACCGGTTCGGAGACCGGCACCCGCCGCATGCTGTTGCTCGTGACCGTTAGGCGGCGCTGGCCGCCGACGGAGCTGACTTCGGCGATATCGGCGACAGAGCCGACACGGGCGACTGCGCGGAGACCGGGGACTGAGCCGAGACCGGGGACTGAGCCGAGACCGGCGATACCGGACTCTGAGCCGACACCGGAGACACCGGAGACACCGCAGTCTTAGCCGAAACCGGCGACGCAGCCGACTTCGCCGATGTGGCAGTCTGTGCGGAGGCTTCGGCCGCGGCGGCCACCTGCTCCACGGAGGAAGAAGTTTGCTGTGACGAGCGCTCCTGCACAACCACCGACTCGTTGACGGGGACGACCGGCTGGGCTACTGCAACACCCGCTCCGATGGCGACTACGCCAAATGCACCGGTGATTGACCAAAATGTGCGTGACTTCTTCATGGTTTCGAACCTTTCGTTCGTTGTCCTGCTGGTGATCTTCTTCCAGCATGACTCCTGAATGTGAGCCGTAGAGGAGAATTGAATGAGAACGTTCTCATCTTGACGTCCCGACCTGGGAAATAATTCCACGCCATAGGCCATAGGCCTAGAATTTCAGGGCCAAAACTAGTCAAGTTGCCAGGTTTTGTGGCTATCTAGCTAGGTCAAGAAGTTGCTCCACCCGCCGCAATCGGTCCATGGCCACCGTGCGCCAGCCGGGGTTGGATTCATCCCGCGCGCCGGCCACCAAGGACAGGACTACGCACGCAGCCCGGGCATATAGCCCGTTGGCCGATACCCCGCGTTTGCCCAGTTCCACTTCGAAGGCCTTGGCATAGCGTTCAAGATAGCCACCGACCCGTTCATACCGCGGGTCAAGGCCCGGGAGGACCGCCAGGTGTCCAAGAAAACACGCCAGGTCATCGACAAGATATCCGGGGCCGGCCGAATCGATATCCAGCAACCCGGTAATGGTTCCGTCGGTCACGAAGATGTTTGCCTCGTAGAAGTCCCCGTGGCTGGGAACCAGCTCACCGCGCTCGGACGTTTCCAGGATGCGCGCCAGTCGCTGGATCAGGGTCCCGATGTTTTCGGCCTGGTCCGGCATTGCGGTTTGGGCCGCGTGCCCATACCAGCCCAAGCGGTCCGACCAGGCCGGCCGCGCCGGGACCTCCATGAGCGTTTGCGGCAACGAGTCAAGAAGCCCGATGATGCGTTGCGGGTCCAACGGCAAGTCCGGGGCGTGCATCAGGGCTTCGGCCAACGGCACGCCCTTGGCCCGGTGGAAGGCGAGAACGCCGTCGATTGGCGGGCCGACGGGCGTTGGTGCGGGGATGCCTGCCTGTAACAGGGCCAGATGCTTGTCATGGAGAAGTTGTGCGTCCTTCCGCAGCACCTTGAGGAATAGCTGGTTGCCGTCGCCGAAGCGCGCCAGCAGAACTGCCCTGCGCAGCGGGCGATAGGCCAGGGTGCGCAGCTCTTCCAGCACACGGCCGCCGCCCCACTTTTCCTCGACCAGTCCCGGGGTGGTCGCCAACCGCAACCCGGGCAGCAGCGGGTCGGCCGGATGCAGCCAAACGACGACGGTGCCCCGCCCGCTGTCCAGGCGAACTGCCCCTTCGGGGAACTTCTCCAGTTTTTCGGCCGTGGCACCCAGGTAGAGGGTTGTCGACCCGTTGGTTGCCTCAAAGACACCGGAGACCCCTGCCCCGGGCCGGTGGTGCAGCTCCGCCAAGGAGACCTGGGCATGCTCAAGTCCCATCGGTCGAACGACGTCGGCCAGGATGCCGGCGAACTCGGCGGATTCGAAGAAGTCCAGTTGCTCGCGTTCGGTCCATGCGTCGGCATCCTGAAGCACCGGTGAATTCATCGAACCCTCGTTCCTCGTGGGCGCGGCGCGTTGCGCCGGCAGGCAGCCAGTGCCGCCCCGTGTCCCTTTGCCCGCTACCTTCTCACATCCGGCGCTCCGCGGGCCACGGCAGGCGGTCACGGGCGCGTCCCGGCGCCGGTCCCGGTCCCGGGGGAAGCCAATGGCCAACCACTGCATCCCTGTCCGGGAAGCGGGCGGTCGGCCATTGGCGTTTGCCGCATCTTCATGCGGGCCCGGGCACTAGGCCCAGTTGGCGTAGGTGGTGTTTTCCTTTTCCACCAGGGTCAACACGTCGTAAGTGGCAACGATCTCGCCGTCCTGGTTGTTGATGACAGCGTCCCAGGCAACCTCTCCGTATTCGTCTGTGACGCGCGGGGTGATCTTCTTGGCGGTCAGCGTGACCCGGATCGAGTCCCCGTCCGGCACCGGGGTGATGAAGCGCAGGTTTTCCAGGCCGTAGTTGGCCAGCACCGGGCCCGGGGCCGGCTGGACGAAGAGTCCGGCCGCCCATGAGACCAGCAGGTATCCATGGGCGACGATGCCGGGGAAGAACGGGTTGGCCTCCGCCGCGGCGCGATCGGTGTGCGCGTAGAAGGTGTCACCGGTTTCGTTGGCGAAAGCGGTGATTTCCTCCAGGCTGACCTTGCGCAGCGGCGAGGCGAAGGCATCGCCGATCCTCAGCTCGGCCAGCGACTTGCGGAACGGGTGGATGGCGCCGGCGACGGCACCGAACTCGGCGTCCCCGGCAATGAGGCGGTCGGCACCCGTGTGCCAGGTTCCGGTCACGGCGGTGAGCATGTTCGGCGAACCCTGGATGGCGGTGCGCTGCATGTGGTGCATGACCGAGCGGATGCCGCCGAGTTCCTCGCCGCCTCCTGCGCGGCCCGGGCCGCCGTGGACCAGGTGCGGAACCGGGGAACCGTGGCCGGTGGAGCTGCGCGCTGTCTCGCGGTTGAGCATGTGGACGCGGCCGTGGTGCGAGGCGATGCCGGTGGTCAGGATGCGTGCTGCCTCGGGGTCGTTGGTGCAAACCGTGGCCACCAGGGAGCCTGCACCCTTGGCCGCGAGGCGGATGGCGTCACCTAGATCCGAATAGCCGATCACCGAGGACACGGGGCCGAAGGCCTCGCGGCTGTGCACCGCCGCGTTTTCCACGTCGTCCCAAGTGAGCAACAGCGGGGACATGAAAGCCCCGGCGTCGACGGTTTTCTCGTCGCCCTCGGTGGTGCGGACCACCGGCGCATCCAGGGTGCCGTAGGCGATCTCGCCGCCGGCGGCAATCATGTCTTCGACTGCGGCGCGCACGTCGCGCAGCTGCTCCAGCGAAGCAAGGGCCCCCATGGTGACGCCCTCGGCGCGCGGGTCGCCGATGACCACGCGCTCGTCGATGCGCGCACCCACGGCCTTGACCACATCGCCCACAAGGGCGGCTGGCACGATGTTGCGCCGGATGGCCGTGCATTTCTGGCCGGCCTTCGAGGTCATCTCGGTGGTGACGGCCTTGACGAAGGCGTCGAATTCCGGGGTTCCGAGAACCGCGTCCGGACCCAGGATGGCCGCGTTGAGCGAGTCGGTTTCCGCGGTGAAACGGACTCCCCCGTCAATGACGTTCTTGTGGGACTTCAACGAGGAGGCGGTGGAGGCCGAGCCGGTGAAGGAAAGCATGTCGCGGTAATCCAGCACGTCCAACAGGGTGCGTGCCGAACCGGAAATGAGCTGGATGGAGCCTGCGGGCAGAATGCCGGAATCGACCATCAGGCGCACCATGGCCTCGGCGACGTAGCCGGTGGGGGTGGCGGGCTTGGCGATGGTCGGCACCCCGGCGATGAAGGCGGGTGCGAACTTCTCCAGCATGCCCCAGACAGGGAAGTTGAAGGCGTTGATCTGTGCGGCGACACCGGGGATGCGGGTGTAGATGTGTTCGCCGGCGAAGGATCCGTCGCGCGAAAGCACTTCCATGGGCCCGTCGGGGATGACGTTGGAGTTCGGCAGTTCGCGCCGTCCCTTGGAGGAGAAGGTGAACAGCACGCCGATGCCGCCGTCGATGTCCACCATCGAGTCGATCTTGGTCGCACCGGTTTGGTAGGAGATCTCGTAGAGCACCTCGCGGTGGTCGTTGAGGAATGTGGCAAGTTCCTTGAGTTTCAGGGCGCGCTCGTGCAGGGTGAGCTTGCCGAGTTCGGCCTGCCCGACGGTGCGTCCGTATTCAACGACCTTGGCAAGATCCATCCCGTCGCTGTTGACCGTGGCCAGGGGCGCTCCGGTGTTGGCATCCAAAACCGGGGTGCCACCGACCGGCGCGGACGGGGTCCACCAGGAGTTTTGGATGAAGCTGGGAACGAGTGGAGCCATGGGAGTAGTCGTCATCGACGAAGTCCTTCCTGAACGATCGGTCAGTATTAGCAACCACAGTACAGTATGGGAAAGAACGCCACGAGCCTCGGGCGCCAAACTGGTCCGAAAAACAGGAGACAAACAGCATGAGCGCAGAGCGCCCCACCGCCCCGACCCCCGAAGCGTCGATTGACGGAGTCTGGCAGATTGCCCTCGGCGAGCTGGATATCAAGATGGGCATCAAGATCCTGGAGGAGTCGGTCGAGAAGGTCGTGGCGACCATGCCGGTGGAGGGAAACCGCCAATCCTTCGGCCTGCTGCACGGCGGCGCCTCCCTTGCCGTGGGCGAGGCGGTGGGTTCATGGGCGGCGGTGAAACACGCCTCGACCATGGGCAAGTCGGCCGTGGGCGTGGACGTCTCGGCGACGCACCACAAGGGTGCCCGAAGCGGCCTGGTCACGATCACTGCGACCCCCATCAGCCTGGGCCGACGCGTGGCCAGCCACCAGGTCGTCATCGAGAACGAGGTCGGCGAGCGCCTCTGCACCCTGCGGATCACCAACCTGATCATCGACATCAAGAAGTAGTTCGCACTGGGCGCAGCACCGCTTTCGCCGCACACCCTCCCCCGCCGGAGTCCCGGCGCGACGGCAGCCCCGCCCTGCCGCCAAAGTGATTGACAACTACCAATGACTGTGGTTTTCTTGGAGAACCACCGCCAGTAACCACCTAAGGAGGAATCCGATGAGTGTCCCGACCATGACCCCGGAACCATGCCTTCCTTCCCACAGGAGTTACTCCAGCAATGAAGAATTACGTAGAAAAGAACTTTCCAGACACCTTTGAAGCACGCCACGCCGGAACCAAGACAGGGCACTCCGATCGAGGGGAAGACTGGAACTACCTTGACGACCAACTTACCGAATCCCAGCGTTGGTCAACCTGGCCGGCAACCGAGAAGCTCATGCGCGGCCCCCTCCCCTATCCCGAGTTCGTCATCGAGGATGCAGGCGCCATCGACACCGAACTCGGCGTGCTCAAGACCGGCAAGGAAGCCGACGTCTTCCTGATCGAGCGGGCGACCGCCGAGCAACGTGCCCTGTTGGCTGCCAAACGCTACAGGTCGCCGGAGCAACGCACCTTCAACAGGTCCTCGACCTACACCGAGGGGCGCAGCGTCAAGCGTTCGCGCGACGCCCGCGCACTGAAAAACGGCAGCACCTACGGACGGCTCGTCGAGGCCTCGCGGTGGGCGAATTCCGAGTGGCAATACCTGCGCTTGTGTTTTGCGGCAGGTGCTCCGGTCCCCTACCCGGTACAGGTCATGGGCACTGAGATCCTCATGGAGTTCATCGAGGACCCCGAGTCCCCGGGCGCGGCGGCTCCCCGGCTGCAGCATGTGCGTCCGGACGCCGAACGGCTGGGGCTCTATTGGGAGCAAATCGTAGAGGCCATGAAGATCTTTGCCCGACTGGGATTTGCCCACGGGGATCTCTCCCCCTACAACGTGCTTGCCGCGGGCGAAAGGCTCGTGGTCATCGACCTGCCGCAATTTGTGGACTTGGCAGGGAACGAACGCGGTGCCGGGTTGCTGAGGCGCGACTGTCAAAACATCTGTGCTTGGTTCCGGCCCCGCGGCCTGGATGTTGACGGCGACGAACTCTTGGCCGAGCTCATCGCCGAGGCCTGGTAGGCCTCAATTGGCATCCCCGTTCGCGGGCGCAAGACCATTGGGAACAATTGGTACATCCGCTGTGCTGGTATCGGCTCACCCGCGGGGCTATGGTTGGCCCACAGAACTGCTTGGGCCGCACATACGACAAGATCAATCTCGCACCTTGCCCGCAAGTAAGCGGCCACGTGGCCATTGCTGGCCGTCATTTTCGGTACCTTGAGCAATTCCCAGAAAGGATATTCAAGTTGCGTACCGCATATAAGGTCGTTGCGCACATCATTGCCGCCGCTGTTGTGGTTCAGGCGGCACTGATCGCGTGGTCGATGTTTGGGCTGATCCCTTACTTAGAGGCCGGGACGGTCCCGGCCGAGCCGCCATGGACAGCGATGATGCATGGCACGATCGGGATGATGGTGATTCCGTTGCTTGTGCTTGCGCTGGTGGTCATCGCATTGCTGGCCCACGCCGGGCTGAAGTGGGCCCTATGGCTCCTTCTGGCCGTCGCGGTGCAAATCACACTGGCCTTCGTGGCCTTCATGGTCGACGGTGCCTCCTGGGTCGGGGCGCTTCACGGGGCCAATGCCTTTGGCATCATTGCGCTGGCGGAGGTCGGCGCCCGGGCGATCGCCCACGCGCCGGTGCACGTACCCCACAGCAGGAAGGTCATGCGCCCGGCGACGTAGCCTGGCGCTGCATTTCCCATTCACGATCCGTGGCCAGCGCGGCGAGGAATTCCTCGTCGTGACTGGCCACAACGATGGCGCCGCCAAACGATTCGAGGGCCGACAGCAGCTGCTCGACCGTGACCATGTCCAGGTTGTTGGTCGGCTCGTCGAGCAGCAGCAATTGCGGGGCGGGATCGGCCAGCAGAATCATCGCCAGCGCCACCCGGAACCTCTCCCCTCCCGACAGCTGGGCTACCGGTTCATCGACCCGGCCACCCCGGAAATGGAATCCAGCCAGCCGTTCCCGCAAGATTCCCGGCTCCACGCCCGGCGCCGAAAGACGGAGGTTCTCCAACATGCTCATCCCGTCTTGGAGCCCGGCCCAGTCCTCCCCTCCCCTGGCCGCAAGTCGCTGGCGCAGGAACCCTACCGGCACCCGCGACCGCGCCTCCAGCTGACCAAGCAACGATGACTTTCCAACCCCGTTTTCCCCCACCAAGGCAATGCGTTCCGGTCCCCTGATGCCCAGCAGGGAGTCCCCGTCCAGGGGCTCACCGTCTTCGAGCACGATGCCGCGAGTGATTGCGGCGGCCGGCAAGTCAACCACGCTGCGTCCCACGGGAACGTGGGTCCGCGGCAATTCGATTCCGATCCTCAGTTCCACGGGCAATCCGTTGCGGGCCTCGGCCAATTCCGCGCGGGCCTCTGACTCGTGCGACTTCATGATGCCGCGGTTCTTCGCCGCGGAGACCTCGGCCTTGTTGCGCAGCGAGTTGGCCAGGATCTTGGGCATGGATTCCGCGGCCTTCTGCCCCTGTTTGGAACGCCGGGCGATCTTGGTTTCGGCCTCGCGACCCTGCCGCTTCTCGACAGCCAGCTTGCGGCGCGCATCGCTGAGCCTTCTGGCGGCACTGTCGCGTTCGTGACCCAGTGATTCCTCCCTGGAGGCCCAATTCCCGAAGCGCACCAGGTCCATCTTTTCGGCACGCAACGCACGCACGTTGACCGGGCGCAGTTCGGCCAGGGAATCGAGCATCTTCAAAAGCGTCTTGTCGTGGGTGGAAACCAGCAGGGTCCCGGAGAAACGCTCCACCATCTCGTAGAGCCGGTGGAGGGCGGCACGGTCGAGGTTGTTGGTCGGCTCATCGAGCAAGATGATCCCGCCGCCGCGGATTTCCATGCCGGCAAGCGCCACGGCCATGGTTTCCCCGCCGGACAGGGTGCCAACGGTGCGCCCCAGAAATTGCCGAGTGACATCCGCATTCAGGTATCCGTTCAACAGTGCGGCGGACCGCTCCTCAAGGTCCCAGTCATCGCCGACCAGATCCATGTCGCGTGCCAGGTCCTCGGTCGTGTTGCCCAGGATCCGGTGCAGCGCGGCCAGGGTGTCAGCGATGCCCATCAGGCTTGCCACGCTTCGATTGGTGTCCAGGACGACGTCCTGCGCCAGGTAGGACGGCCGCGCGTGAGCATGGATCGTGCCTCGTGTGGGCTTAAGTTCTCCCGCGACAAGCCGTAACAGCGTGGACTTGCCCGATCCGTTGGGCCCGATCAGGCCCGTGGTTCCACGGGAGAATGTCGTTGAGACTTCGTCAAATACGGTTCCGCCATCGGGCCAGGAAAAGCCCAGGCGGTCAACGATGATGGGGTTTGGGTGTTGCATGGTGGTTCTCATTTCGGCGAAGGAAGCACCGAAACTTGACCATGACCTCGAACTGCCCCGCGTGCGGGGTGGAGGTCATGGTGTTTCCTTGGCGCGATTAGGCGAAGGCGAGAACTAGCAACACGTCGTGGTCCTGACGTCGACAATGGGACCTTTCAATCCTGCGGCCAGGAGACCACGGCTGTCAAATGCCTGGCCTGCACAGCAGTGGCCCCGCCCAAGGTCCTCAGCCGACGACCAGCCCTGCTTCCTCATCGGCACTCAGGCCCGAGCGCAGCGCACCGGCCCCGCCTCCATCGTTCGAGCGCACGATGTCTTCAAAGCTCTCGCGCAGGCTTCGTCGGCGCAGTCCCAGAGCCAGTGCACGGGCATCCGAGCGGCGCGCAAATCCCGCAAAACCGGACTCCGTTGGCAGCACCAGCGGCAACGACTTCGGTCCGGCCCAGGGATTCACCAGGTCCACCTCCATCCGCGCCAGATCGTATTCGACGAGCTTGTGGCCCGGGTCCGGGTTCGCGGATGAAGTCGCGGCCTCGGCGGCCTCCTGCGCCAGGCGGAGGGCCTCGCCCAGCGTATGTTGCGCGCCCACGGCATTGACGAATCCCCGGTGCCCCGCCGATCCGGCGTCCAGAACGAATGCTGCCAGGTCGCGCACGTCAATGATCTGCACCCATTGCTGCCCGTCCGGGTCGGCAGGAACCAGCACGGGATCCCGCGGCTCGGCAAAGCGCAGCGGCCAATAGCTACTGCGCCCGGTGGGGTCCCCGGGACCTCCGATCAATCCCGGGCGGACCACAAGGGCCCGGCCGTCCCGGGCTTGCATGCTCAGCTCCTCGCAGGCGGACTTGGTCCGGGCATAGTCCGGCTCGGCCTCCCCGTCATCGGGATCGAGCGGCTTGACGACATCGGCGGTCTCGTCCGCGCCCGGCTCGGATTGTTCGGCGTACACCGAGCAGGAGGAGATGAATACCCAGTTCCGGGCCTTGCCGCCGAGCCGTCGGAGTGCTTCGCGGGCAAACGTTGGTGAAGAGGTCAGCTCGATAACCAGATCCCAGACTTGGTTTTCCACGCGGTCGTAGGCATCGCGCGATGCGCGATCGGCAATGACCTCGTTGACCCCCGGAGCAAAAGCCTGCGTCCCTCGGGCCAGCGCCGTGACCTGCTGGCCTGAGTCCAGGGCCAGGCCGCTGAGAGTCTTTCCCAGCCAACCGGTGCCGCCGAGCAGCAGAATATTGGTCATGACTTAGAGTCAACGGCTCCGCCGTCCGCCGGCGCAAGGGAATTCTCGGTGGGCGTAGGAGGAACCTGCCGAATCCAAAACTGTTCGGATCGTTATCCGCGATACTCCCCGACGCCATCTGTTGTTGCCTAGGCTCAGGTCATGAACCGAATTCCAAGGATTTTGGCCGGACTCGCGGGTCTGGGACTGATGCTGACGGCTTGTGTGCCCCTTGATGTTGAGACGGCGGATCCAACGACGTCGTCCAGTTCCGGGGAACCCGTTTTCCCGCCCCAGGCCGCCGCATCTTCGCAAGCGCCGGAATTGCCGTTGCAGGCAAGCCCTGCAGACGGGTTGGAACAACGAATCGCCGCATTGCACAAGTTCTCTGTTGCCTATCAACTGCAGGAGGGAAAGCACCCCGTCGACTATGCGGTGCCCGGGAGCGAGCGGGCGCTTCTGGCCGAGCGCTTTTCCCAGGGCATGCGCTTTGAGTTGCCCGAAAAGCAGTCAGGCGACTCGATCATCGTTGAGATGACGTGTTCGAAGGGAATCAATGCACGTTTTGAGGCCTACGACTTGGAGGGGCGGAGTGTCGGAAGCGGTCAATCCTCTTGCTCGCCCGACGGGCCCTCCGGCTTTGGCTTCGGTTTCTTGGAGAATCGACGCGTCCGGCAGATCGAAGTCAGCTTCGTGCAGGAGTCCGACGTGGAGTTGAGCGTCACGACCTTCACGTCATCCGACCAGGAACAACCCTCCGGGAACTGACATACGCAAAGGTGCCACCCGACTTGACGTCCTGCTTGACCGAGCATTTGGCAACTTTGCGAAGTGTGACGTGCACGCGGCCGCCCCGGCGGCCATTGGCGGGTACAACGTAGCCGGACGGACACTATTGCCCGCCCGACAAGGGGTTTATTGGTTGTTGATTGAACTTAAGTTGTATTAGCGCCCTCTCGTATGCCTTTAATGTCACGTCACAAGTTAGGTAAGCATAACCTTTGCTCACCATCTCGTGGCATTCCCCGATCTTGAAGGAGCCCCATGACGCCCCAACGTCCCCTGGCGCAAACCCTGCTCTCCCCCGTCCACTCCTCCAGCGGCCTTGCCGCCGGGCACCTGCTGGGCCGCGCCACGGCCGAGCGCATGGCCGACGAATTCGGCGCCGCAGCCAGACTCGCTGCCCGGTTCATCTCCGATGCGGCCGGGCCCACCACCGGCCCGGGCCCCGACGCGCTGCGCGCCCGGCTCGACGCGGTGGACCTGCGCACCCCGCTGGGCGACACCGCCGCCGCCCTGGAGGAAGCCACCGAGCTCTACCTGCGCGACGCCGTCTACTTCCACCACCCGCGCTATGCGGCGCACCTGAACTGCCCCGTCGCGCTGCCCGCCATCGCCGCCGAAGCCCTGGTCACCACTGTGAACACCTCGATGGACACCTGGGACCAGAGCGCGGGCGCCACGCTCATCGAGCAGCGCCTCATCGATTGGGCAGCCGACCTGGCCGGGCTCGGCCCGGACGCCGACGGCGTCTTCACCAGCGGCGGCACGGCCTCGAACCTGCAGGCGATGCTGCTGGCCCGCAACACCGCGGTTGTGGGAAAACCGGGAAGCCTGCCCGAGCGCCTTGCCGGGCTGCGCATCTACGCCTCGGCCGACAGCCACTTCAGCATCTCCACCTCCGCGTCCCTGCTGGGGCTGGGCGCCGAGGCAGTAGTTGCCATCCCGTGCGACGCGCTCCACCGAATGGACGCGGCCGCCCTGCGGCGCGCCCTTGAGGACGACCGGGCCGCCGGGTTGCGCGCGATGGCCATCGTCGCCACCGCCGGCACCACCGACTTTGGCTCCATCGACCCGCTGTCGGCCATCGGGGCCCTGGCCGCGGCGCACGGCGCCTGGTTCCACGTCGACGCCGCCTACGGCTGCGGGCTGCTTGCCTCCCCGCGCCACCGCGGGCTGCTGGCCGGCATCGAGGCCGCCAACTCGGTGACGGTGGACTTCCACAAGTCCTTCTTCCAGCCCATCGGTTCCAGCGCAATCCTGGTCCGCGACAGGGCCGTCCTCGCCCTGGTCTCGCACCACGCCGAATACCTGAACCCGGCAGCCGAGGCCGGGCGCATCCCCAACCAGGTGGACAAGTCGCTTGCCACCACCCGCCGCTTTGACGCGTTGAAGCTCTGGGTGACGCTGCGCTCGATCGGTGCCGAAGCCCTGGGCACGATGTTCGACACCGTCATGGACCTGGCCGCCGCGACCGGTCAGCTCGTGAAGGACCACCCCGAACTCGAATTGGCGGCAGAGGTCCAGCTCAGCACCGTCGTCTTCCGCTACCTCCCGCCGGTCCCCGTCGACGAGGGGCCCGTCCCGCTGGCCAACGAGATCCGCAGCGCGCTCTATGACTCCGGCGAGGCCATGGTTGCCGCCACCACCATCGCGGGCGTCCGCCAGCTCAAGCTCACGCTGCTGAACCCGCAGACCACCATCGGCGACGTTGCGGCCATCCTGGATGCCATCGTCGAGCACGGCCGCCGGATCTCCGGCGAGCGCGCACCAACGGAGGTGCAGGCATGAGCACCGCGTCCAACGACAACGGGCGCGTCCTTGACGCCGTCGGCATCGGCGCCGGCCCCTTCAACCTCGGCTTCGCGGCGCTGGCCGACACCGTGCCCGGGCTCGACGTGCTGGTGCTCGAACGCGCCGAGGAGTTTGCCTGGCACCCGGGCATGATGCTCGAGGGCACCCACCTGCAGGTCCCATTCATGGCCGACCTGGTCACCATGGCCGATCCCGCCCACCCGCTTTCCTTCCTGAACCACCTCAAGGACACCGGGCGCCTCTACCCGTTCTACATCCGCGAGAACTTCTACCCGCTGCGCGAGGAGTACAACAACTACCTGCGCTGGGCAGCGGCCCGCCTGCCGTCGGTGCGTTTCGGTTCGCACGTGGCCGCCGCCCGCTTCGCCGACGGGATCTACGAACTCGACGTGCACAACAGCGAGGGCGCGCACACCGTGCGTACCCGGCGGCTGGTGCTCGGCACCGGAACGGTCCCGCATGTGCCGGCCTCCGTCCCCGCGTCCGTGCTGGCCTCCGGGCAAGCGGTGCACACCAGCGGCTACCGTCCCGCCCGCGCATCGATTTCCGCC
Source organism: Paeniglutamicibacter sp. (assembly GCF_046714615.1). Taxonomy (NCBI): domain Bacteria; kingdom Bacillati; phylum Actinomycetota; class Actinomycetes; order Micrococcales; family Micrococcaceae; genus Paeniglutamicibacter; species Paeniglutamicibacter sp. The sequence goes on along the minus strand of NZ_JBKKAP010000128.1, from coordinate 6,304 downwards.
GGGTCCCGCATCGCGGTGGTGGGCAGCGGGCAGAGCGCCGCGGAGGTCTTCGCCGACCTGCTGGGGACCCTGGGCCCGGAGACGCACCTTGAATGGGTGACCCGCTCCCCGCGCTTCTTCCCGCTCGAATACACCAAGTTGACCCTGGAGATGACCTCCCCCGAGTACATCGACCACTTCCACTCACTGCCGCAGGGCGCCCGCGATGCGCTGTCCGCCAGCCAAAAGGGCCTCTACAAGGGCATCAATGCGGATCTGATCGACGAGATCCACGAGCTGCTCTACCGCCGCCAGGTCTCCGGGCACGCCCCGGTCACCCTCCGCGCCGCCACCGCCCTGCAGGGGATCGAGCAGCGGGACGGCGCCCTGGCATTGCACCTGCGCAACCAGGACGACGGCGGGGAGTTCTCCATCCTCGCCGACACCCTGGTGCTGGCCACCGGCTACGCCTATCGCGAGCCGGCGTTCCTGGCCGGAATCGGGACACGCATCAACCGGCTGCCCGACGGCCGGCTCGACGTGGACCGCCACTACGCGGTCAGCGACGACGCCGACGTACTGGTGCAGAACGCCGAGCTGCACACCCACGGCTTCACCGCCCCGGATTTGGGCATGGGCGCCTACCGCAACTCGGTGATCATCAACCGGATCCTCGGGTACGAGCACTACGCGGTGGAGAAACGCATCGGCTTCCAGTCCTTCGGCAGCCCGTCCCCCGGCTCCCCGCCGCTTCCCTCCCCCACGCTCGAAGGAGCCCACGCATGATTTCCACGCCCTCCATCGTCATCGCCCCTGCCCGCCGCACGGCACCTGCCGCCGCCGACTTCGGTTTCCGCCGCCTTGACCCGGCGGCCGACGCCCAGCTGCTGCACGAGTGGGTGAACACCGACAGGGCCCGCTACTGGGGCATGGACGGGACCACCGTTTCCCAGGTCCGGGCCGCCTACGCGGACCTCGATGCCTCGCCGCACCACCACGCGCTGCTGGGCCTGTTGCCCGCCCAGCGCCTTCACGCCGAGCCGGAGCCGATGTTCCTGCTCGAGCACTACGCCCCGGAGCACTCGGTGCTCGCCGGCCGCTACGCCCACCAACACGGAGACACCGGCATGCACCTGCTGCTCGCCGGCCCGGGCGACGGCAAACCGCTGCCCGGCTTCAGTGCCGCGGCCATGGAAGCGGCAATCGCCCACCTCTTCGCAGACCCTGCGGTGCTGCGCGTGGTGGTCGAACCCGACGCCGCGAACACCGCCATCCACTCGCTGAACTCCCGGCTCGGCTTCCGCCCGCAGGCCCGGATCGACCTGCCGGCCGGGCCCGACACCCCGGCCAAGACCGCGCTCCTCTCCTTCTGCACCCGGGCCGACTTCGCCGCCGCCACCGGGCGGCCCTCGAGTGCCGCCGCGCACCTGTCCCCTGGCCGCTGGGATGTCGCGAACCGGCACCTGCTGGCCAAGGCGATCGCCGAGTTCTCCCACGAGCGGCTGCTCGCCCCGGCTCCCGGCGCGGTCCCCGGCTCGTGGTCCCTGGGCACCGGCAGCCACGAATACCGCTTCGCCGCCACCGTGCACGGGCTGGAGCACTGGGTCATCGACCCGGACTCGCTCCGGGTGACCAGCAACGGGGAACCTGCAGCACCGGACGCCGCCGGCTTTGTGCTGGCCTTCAGGCAGACCCTGGGCCTGTCCGCGGCCCAGCTGCCGGTGTACCTCGAGGAGATTGGCAGCACGCTGGCGGGGCACTGCTACAAGCAGTTGCATTCCACCGCCAGCGCCGCCGAACTGGCCGCCGGAACCGGGGACGCGGTCGCCGACTTCCAGCGCACCGAGGCCGCGATGACCGAGGGGCACCCCTGCTTCGTGGCCAACAACGGCCGCCTGGGCCTGGGCGCCAATGACTATCTCTCCTACGCCCCGGAGACCGGCGCCGCGCTCGCGCTGCAGTGGCTGGCCGCCCACACGTCCCGCGCCAGCTACAGCTCGCTGCCCGGGCTGGACGCCGAAACCCTGCTGCAGGGCGAGCTCGGGACAAAGCAGCTGGCCCGCTTCCGCGCACGGATCACCGACGCCTGTGCGACAAGCGGCCTGGATCCGGCCGACTTCGTGCTGCTGCCCATCCACCCCTGGCAGTGGGAGCACAAGCTCGCGCCCGGCTTCGCGCCGGATGTCGCCAGCGGGCATCTGCTCCACCTGGGCGCCGGGGAGGACCTCTACCAGCCGCAGCAGTCGATCCGCACATTCTTCAACCGCAGCGCGCCGGAGCGCCACTACGTGAAGACCGCGCTTTCGGTGCTGAACATGGGCTTCATGCGCGGGCTCTCGGCCGCCTACATGGAGGCGACCCCGGCCATCAACACCTGGCTCACCTCCGTCTTCGAGAACGACGAGGAGCTGCAGCAGGGCAATGTGGGACTGTTGCGCGAAATCGCCGCCGTCGGCTACTCGTCCCCGCTCTTCGAGGCGGCAGGGAAGGATGCGCCGCAGCGCAAGATGCTGGCTGCGCTCTGGCGCGAATCCCCGTCCGGGCTGGTCAATCCCGGCCAACAGCTCGCCACCATGGCCTCGCTGTTGCATATGGATGCCGCAGGCGCCTCGGTGGCCGCCGCCCACATTCGGCGCTCGGGGCTGGACGCCACCGACTGGCTTTCCCGCTACTTCGACGCCTACCTGGTCCCCCTGGTGCACTGCCTGTGCCGCTACGACCTGGCGTTCATGCCACACGGGGAAAACGTCATCCTGGTGCTGGAGGACTCCGTGCCGGTCCGGGTGCTGCACAAGGACCTGGCCGAGGAGGTCGCGGTGCTCGGGGACCGGCAGCCGCTGCCTTCCGAGGTCGAGCGGATCCGCGCGGCGGTCCCGGACTCCGAGCGCAGGCTGGTCATCTTTACCGACATCATCGACTGTTTCCTGCGCTTCCTCGCCCCAATGCTGGCCCGCGAGGGGATCTGCAGCGAGGATGGGTTCTGGGACACGGCCGCGGCCCGGATGCTCGCCTACCGGAACCGGCACCCCGAAACGGCCGAGGACTTCGACGCGCTGGAGCTCTTCGCCGATTCCTTCGAGCTCTCCTGCCTGAACCGGCTGCAGCTACGCAACAACCGGCAGATGCTGGATTTGGCCGACCAGTCCTCAGGGCTGATCTACGCCGGAACCCTGGCCAACCCGCTGGCCGGGCGCGGGGCCTAGGAAACCGAGGCAAGGCCGGGACCGCAGTTCGCGGCCCCGGCCTTCGCCGTCATCGTGGGCCCCGGGTGCCGGGTCCGCGGTCGGGCCGGTTCGCCCCCGGGAATGACGGCATGCCGAGCCCGGAAATTTTGCTGGAACCGCACTATATGCGCCCTTCGGGGCCCGCGGTATCCTCAAAACATGCTGCATCTGTGTGCCGCATTGTCGGCCCGGCTTTGCTTGGTCTTCCTGCTCGCTGGATGCACCATGCTCGTGGATGATTCGTTGCCCGCCCCCCTGACCACCTCGCCGGTTTTGGGGCCGTCCTTCATACCGGAGATCAGGGTCTTTCCGATCTTTCCCCTGCCGATCGGGGACGATACAGGGGTTAGGCCACCGTCCCATGCCGATCTCATAGAACAAGGCATGAGCCCCTTGCCGGGTTCCCAGCCCGGCACTGAAAAGGTCCTGATGCATTTTCACGGCCGGGGCGATTCAAAGATCATCTTGCCGTACCAGCGATCAGGCGCGCTGCTGTGGCTGCTGGTAAGTTGCGAAACCGATGCGCCGGTGGCCATCCGATCGTTCGACGTCCGGGGCATCGTGGTGGCCCGCTACGATCTGGACCCCTGCCGGGTTGCCGAGGGCGGCGGGGGAACCGAGGACAGCACCTCCACCTTCGTGGAGGTCTGGACCTATCCGGACGTGGAGTACGACGTCACGGTCATTTCCTCGGAACTGCGGAACGAGTGAGCTGCCCCGGCTCCCCCTTACCCGGCGGACACCAGGTCCGGGCTGGCCAGTGCCCAGGTCCGGCCCGGACCTGGCGCCAACCGACCGGCTCGCCCGCTACTTCGACGCCTGCTTCGTTCCCCGGGTGCACTGCCTGTGCCGCTACGACCTGGTTGTCATTTTCCTCTAAGACGACTGCATTGGGCCCAAAATCCTGTGCACTGCGCGGGGCGTCCGCAAGGGGAACGCTCTGCGGGACGTTGTTGTGACTAGCTTCGGTGATGCTTCGTCAGGGGGCTATGTGAGTGCGCGGCTGTGGCGCCGTTCTGGCACGGGCGGATCGAAGCGGGTGTCCTGCATCGTCCCGCCATCGTCGAGCCAGCCGCGATTCGTGTAGAAGTCGATGGCCCTGGTATTGGTGGCCTCGACCCACAGAAACGCCTTGTCGTATCCCAAGGAGTCGAGCCTTTCCTCGGCGGCCGCGAACAGTGCTGAACCTGCTCCCTTGGCCCACCACTTTGGATGCACGTTGATTGCGTAGATCTGCCCCCATGCGGGGTGGCCATCGTCGGTGGAGGGCCCGAGGATACAAAATCCTACGACCTGGTTTTCAGTGTGCGCCACCAGGTGGGTTGTTCCTGACTTCGGGGTGGCAATGTTCCGAATCCAGCCCTCTGCATAGCGCTCCCTGTCCATGGCATCGAGGTAATCGTCGCTCATCACACCCCGGTAGGCGGCTCTCCAGGCAGCGATCTGGATATCGGCCAATGCGGGCGCGTCGGTTTCCGCCGGGGGTCGTACAGAGACATGTGTGATGGTCATGTTTTGGAATCTACCAACACCTTGCAGCGGAAAGGGAGCTCGTGACGGCCCATGGGGAGTGAACATGCGGCGACAGCGGATCCAAATGGCGTCTTGTTTCCCCGGCAAGTGGTGATCGTTGGCGATAACGTGGGCTGGTAATTCCGGTTCGCAAGGGAAGCGCAGGCGGGACAGACTCACAGCTTCATTGTCGGGTCAAAAAATTTCGGGTCAGTCCCTGGTCTTACAGGCCTGGTTTCCATTCTCCACCCGCGCCCTTGCGGTAAAGGTCGGCCGCCGCCATCGTTCCGAGGTCCTGGCCATCCGCGAGAGCTACATGTACTTTCTCAACACGAGAGCGCAATCGGCGCCCCTCCTCGTCGGCAAATGCAATCGGGGTTCCCACAAACTCAGCAAGTGTATGGAACGGACTGACCGCAAGAAAAGCGTCATTTGAGGCCCCCGCGGAAGACGGATCGAAAACGACCATGATTGTTGCGCCGTCAAAAGAAATCGAGACGACTGCCTTGGCAAACAGAACGCCGCTTGTTGCGCGTTCATCGACGTACCGCTCGAAGGCATCGATAACTTCTCGGTCGTCCGGAACGCTGTTCTCTATCGACAATTTGAAGACCCCTATCCGCCTCTGTATCGGCGAGTGGTATTTGGAATGAGCCATCGTCTCTTACAGTGGCCTCAGTATTTCAGCTGCATAGCGATAGTTGCATAGGGGTGTGACTATTGATCTCGTTTGGCGGTCAAGCTGCAGTTTAGGCAGCTGCCCTGGCCCGTCCGCAAGCGGAACCCTGACCGGACAACCTGACATCGGCTCGCCGCAACCTGATCCTTGGTGCAGGCTGGTAGAACTATGGGATGGCTGGATAAGTGGTTCGACGAAGCAAACTGGCCGCGCGACCCCCGATTGGACGTGTTTCGCGATGCCGTGTGGGAGCTGACGATCGACGGGGAGATCAAGGGCTGGCTGACCACCTCGGTCGGTGTCATACGGTCATTCCCGTTCTTCTGGGACAAGCAGGAGCAGATGTGGTCTCAGGTGCACTGGCTTGACGGCAAGCACGAATACCTGGAGGAGGACTACGGCCCCGAATGGTATGCCGTCGAAGAGCTGTTGGGCGGGCACTTTGTCACCGACGACCCCCAGACCAGTAGAGAAACCAGCTTTGCCGCGAGCCAGGTGACCGGTACCGAGCGCGACCGACTATGGGAACAGCTGGACCATGGCGCGGTCGGATAGACCCGTGATTTCTCTCGTTCGTTGTCTCACTTAGGAAGGCGCTGCGGGGCGGTGCGTTTTCTTGAAGTCAGGCGACTAGCGGTCCCGATACGGTTTGGCTATTCGCCCCCAGCAACCTCATCGTTCGCGGCTTCCTCTATCCAATCAATTGCCTGATCCGAGAGCAAAAATTCCTCTGCAACATTGTCCGCAGCCCATGATGCTTCTGCCGTGGGGGGCCCCGCCACTGCCGTGATCTGATCCAGAATGCTTGGCGGCACAACGTCTCCGTTATTGTCGATCAACCATTGCCGGGTCGAAGAGTTCAGAAGTGGCCACCAGTTCTCAATGTTCATGGCCTCATTCTGGCAGCAGA
>NZ_JBKKAP010000127.1:0-2021 GCF_046714615.1 Paeniglutamicibacter sp. | reverse complement strand
AATGTCCCGGAACCCCCAAGCACACAGTGTTTGGGGGTTCCGATGTTTAACCCCCAAACCCCCACCGCACGGCCCCCAGGCACACGCCCCCGGGGGCCGTTCCCCGTTAACCACCCACCCCGGGACGTTGCCGTCACGCTCTTGGCAACGCCACCGGGCAAGTGCCGGATGCCGATCGCGGACGGCGCGATCCGCCGGCTGATCCATCAGTTTTTTGGAGGGCGCTGATCCCTGATCGGGTGATCGTTGGCCGCCTCCGGTTACCAATTGCGATGTCACGGGCAATCCTAAGACTGATCAAGCCTGTCAAAGCGGATGAAACTGAAGGCTTTATTAAGGTGGCTGCGCCCAGTGTGGGCCTGGAAGTGCGCACTCCAAAGAGACGGCAGCCATGATCGGCTGAAGCACTTCGATGATCCTGCAGTGACTTTGAATACGCAGGCCACAACTATTCCTGCCGTCGGTCGATCGAAATGATGCCGTCGTCATTGTCGTGACGAATGACTGTCACTCAGTTGGTTCCCGGGGAACGTCGATGGGCATTGCTTGTGAGCTGCAACGGTTGGAATGGCAAGCGGGCCCCATCGTCGACTATGGCGCGGTATGCGGATCGTTGCTTCGTAGACACGACCTCGGCCGGACCTGAGCGCTGAAGCATTACCGGCCGATGGCATCACTGATCGTGCCGCTGATTGTGTACCAGCAACCGAGAGCGACTGCCAATGAGCGACAAGATCAGTCCCACCGACAGCCATCACTTCTGTCTAGTGGCGGCAACCAAGCTGACCACGGGCGGTCGAATAGGTGCCTGTATCGCAGTTTCCTACCTGCCTGACGGGATGGATGATCGCGCTCATCGAAATTCCGCACTTCTGCTCACTGAAATTCCCCACCTCGTGTTGATCCGCCCATGATGGAGGTCCTTCCTCGACGCTGATGGTCTCTGACCACACACCAATTCTTGAGAAAGGCGCGCATCCCTCGGTTTCGATTCCACTGAGGGTCCTAACAGGCCTGGTCGACTCTTGACGAAGCAACACCCTTCAGCCGAGGGCCCGGACAACCGGCACCGAGGCGGCTACTTAGGCGCTGGAACGGTGAACCCAAGTCGCAAGACCGCGCGGAAGGGTTCGCGCGATGATAGGAGGGCCCGCGATCGAGGGAGTCTAATTGTCACCACTGGGCAATTCCAGATGACAGGTGGAATCCAGTCACTAAAGTTCAAGTGAATTTGACGTTCGACTGCGCGGGATCCGTTCGGTGCCCTCCGATGAAGCAAACGTGAGTCCGGTGAAGATTCAATGGCGGCATCTTTCGATCTTTCCCAAAATTCGGCCCCGTATGACGAGAGTGGGAACGCGCCTGGATTCCCGAGCCCAGGGATGGGCCCCACGGTGCATTGGATGGCGAACTTCATCCAGTGGAGACGAATACTAAGGCATAACGAAGCCAGAAGGGTTTCCAGGGTGAGGGGGAAACACATGGGCGGCCTCGCTATCGGAGAATCCAGCTCCCGGTGTTTCCAAGATGCACGAAGCGCATTGTCGGTGCCGCTCGTTGAATACTCAATCAAGGACGGACTGAACTCTCCAAGTGAGTCAACGTTGCTCGGGGGATTAGGAAGAAGATGTTGGGATTCAGTGGATAGACCACATCGTCGTGCGCGCGACGCGCATCGACAGCTCAAAGGCTTCACTATGTCTTCAGCGTCAGGGGAGGATGCCGGCGTTCCTGAACTAGATCCCAATCGGCATGACGGAGGATGTAGGGGCATTTCGACCACGGGCATGGCGCGGATCACTTTTATCGTTTTGCACGGTACGACGTCAAAGGCCACGTCATGCGGCACTACTTCCCTTTAGGTATAAGGATTTTTGGTCAACGATGGCTATGTGGCCGCCGATTTGCCGGGGTGCGGAAAGGTGTGTATAGTTTTCTAAGTCGCCGCGAGGGACACAGCGGGAAAGCCGCTGAATGAATCGCCGGGCGACCGAATTTCTACCAAAAAAACCCCACCCCAG
>NZ_JBKKAP010000126.1:0-132620 GCF_046714615.1 Paeniglutamicibacter sp. | reverse complement strand
GCTCTTTGGCGCGCTGACCACCAAATGGCAAACGCGCAAGGTGCTCTTGGCCTTCACCGTGCTCTCCTCGATCACCATGGTGGTGTTCATTTCGGCGGTGGGCATCCTGGCTCTCGCGTTTGCCATGGGCATCGTCGTGGGCATGCTCATCAATGGCTGCATCGCCGGACTGTACACCTTGGCCCCGGCTTCCTATGCCCCGCAAACCCGCGGCACGGGTGTCGGATGGGCGATCGGCATCGGGCGCTTCGGTGCAATCCTCGCCCCGTTGGCAGCCGGCGCGCTGCTGGATGCCGCATGGACCGCAGGCCAGCTGTACCTGGGCGTGGGCATCGTGGTGTTGGTGGCAGCGGCCGCCATCGCATTCATGCGTTCGCCGAAGTCGGATGATCCGGCGGTTACGGGCGCGGAAGGAACACTTGAAAACGTAGGCCGCGGACACCCGTAGTCCGATGCCGGGACCATGAAGTCCTATGCCCATTGGCTGTTGTGCCCCTCCTGGGCGACTACGTGAACAGGAGGGGCGCGCCCGCGCCCGACGACGTGGTGGATTCCGTGAATTCCCCGCAGAGCGTGGCCTTGGCCAGGCGACATGCCCGTAATTCGCGAGCGGCCTGCGCGTCAGTTTTCCGTACCCGGACCAAGAGCTCGGGAAATTCCGCGCGCCGCTGTCTGCAGAGCCATGACCGCCGCGGGCAGCAAATCGGATCCGAGCGGGACCACGACTGACAAGACAGCCAAGGCATACCCGCGCTCATCCAGGATCGGAACAGCCGCACCGGTGGTGTCGGTGTCGATGAACCCGTCAAAGGTGGCGTACCCGGTGCGCCGGATTTCGGCGAGCTCGTGGCGCAGCCTGGGGTGCTGGCCGAACATGATTTCTCCATGGCGCCCCAAATACGCCTCCAGCACATTGGCGGGGGAGTAGGCCAATAGCGCCATGCCCATGGAGGTCAGGTGCACCGGCATGCGCCCTGCAACATTGGCCTGGTTGACCACGGAACCGGGGCGGGAAAGTCGCTCGATGACCAGCACGTCGTCCTCGTGCAGCACCGCCAACTGGGTGTTTTGTCCCACCAGCTGGTTGATGTCCTCCATGAAGGGCAATGCTGCCTGGCGCAGGTTCAGCGTGGAGGCGCTCCGGTTGGCCAGTTCCCACAATCGCAACCCCAGCCGCACCTGTCCGTCTGAATCGCGCGCCAGCAGGCCGTGGGACACCAAGTTCTCCAGCAGCCGGTACGTGGTGGCCCGGGGGACATCTGCCCGGCGGGCGAGCGCGTTGACGGTCAGGGTGGGGTTTTGCGCGTCAAAGGCATCAAGGATCCGCACAAGGCGGTCCAGCATCGAGTCCCCGCTCGGAGAATTGGCCATGGATCCACTGTAGAACAGTCGGCATGCAGCCCAAGCCGCGCAAAAGCCGACTTCACAACCGATGCGGAGACAAAGGTAACCGAATGAAATGTCTCCGAACCGTACCGAGGAAGCCTACGATGAGGGAGCAAGACGACCAGGCGCATAGGTTCATCCGACCCCAACTCATTCGGTTTGATAAGCGGTTCTTGATTTCTTGGATGGCCATCCGGCAGCCTCTGGTCCACTAAGCAAAAGGAGAACCACGTGGCTGAGCCAGAAGACACCCAGGGGACGGGGAAAGAACGCCTCCAGCCGATGGTGGAGCGCAGCCGCTTTGGCGTCAGTGAACGGCGCAAGGATCCGGTCGCCGAGGAATTCCGTCCCCCGATGACCAGCACCGAGCTGAGCAAGGGACCGTCCGAACTCGTTGAGCACCCCGACCCCACGGTCAACTGGCGCGTCTTCGTCATCTCCGCCGGCATCATCCTCGCCTTCTCCATCTGGGCCATCCTCGTGCCGGAGAACGCGGCGGCAGTGATGCGCACGGCGGTCTCCTGGATCTCCATCAACCTCGGCTGGTACTACGTCCTGACGGTCACCCTGGTGGTGCTCTTCGTCCTCTGGGTGGCCTTCTCCAAGGAGGGCAGCGTCAGGCTGGGCCCGGACCATTCACGCCCGCAATACAACCTCTTCACCTGGGTAGCGATGCTCTTTGCCGCCGGCGTGGGCATCGACATGCTCTTCTACTCGGTGACCGGGCCCATCACCCAATTCATTGCACCGCCCTCGGCTGACCCGGAATCCGCAGCGGCCGCGCAGGACGCGGTGGTGTGGACGATGTTCCACTACGGCATTGCCGGGTGGTCCATGTACGCGCTGCTGGGCATGGCCATGGGCTACTTCGCCTACCGCTGGGGCATGCCGCTGTCGATCCGCGCCGCCCTGTATCCGTTGCTGGGCAAGCGCGTGCGCGGCGTGACCGGAGACGTCATCGACATCTTCGCACTTGTAGGCACCGTGTTCGGCGTGGCAACCTCGATGGGAATCGGCGTGGTGCTCCTGAACGTCGGATTCTCCTGGCTCTTCGGACTGCCCGAAGGCCTGGCCCTGCAGATAGCCCTGGTGCTGGTGGCCGTGATCATGACCATTGCCGCCTGCACCTCCGGGGTGGACAAGGGCATCCGGCTGGTCTCCGAGCTCAACCTCTGGTCGGCCGCTGCCATGATGCTCTACATCCTCATCACCGGAAAAACCTCCTTCCTGCTCACAGCCCTGGTGGAGAACATCGGGCGCTTCATCTTCACCCTGCCCGAACGCACCTTGCAGACCTTTGCCTACGAGGAGGGCGGGGCCGAGTGGATGGGCAGCTGGACCCTCTTCTTCTGGGCGTTCTGGCTGGCCTGGGGGCCGTTCGTCGGACTCTTCCTGGCCCGTATTTCCCGGGGGCGCACGCTGCGCGAATTCGTCATTGCCGCGATCACCGCACCGGTGCTCTGCGACTTCTTCATCGTCTCGATCTTTGGCAACAGCGCCATGAACGAGGTCCTGGGCGGCAACACGGAATTCGCGAAACTGGCCATCGAGAGCCCGGAACACGGCTGGTACGCGCTGCTGGAGATGTTCCCCGGCGCCCCCTTCCTGATCGGCCTGGCCACCCTCTCGGGGCTGCTCTTCTATCTGACCAGCGCCAACTCCGGCGCGATGGTCATGTCGAACTTCTCGTCCTCCATCCCCGATCCCTCGCAGGACGGGGCCAAGTGGCTACGCATCTTCTGGGCGCTGGTCACTGCGGTGCTGACAGTGGCGATGCTGGTGGCAGGCGGGGTGACCACCATGGAGCACGCAACGCTGATCTTCGCGCTGCCGGTGACGATCATTGCCTACTTGGTCATGGCCTCCTTCTCCAAGGTCCTGCGGATGGAGCGCGCCGAGCGCGAGGGCCAGGTCATGCGCCGCCGCTCGGTCGCCGCCCACGGCGGCGCGGCCCCGGAGAAGTCATGGCGCCAACGACTGGGGCAGCTGCGGGCCTACCCGTCCAACAAATCCGTCGCGCAGTACGTGGACAAGGTCATCCACCCGGCATTGGTGGACGTGAAGGACGAGTTCAAGCAGCTGGGTTACGACGCGATACTGACTTCCACACCGAATGCGAAAACCCACATCGACGAGCACACCCTGGTGGTCCACATGCACGACCACCGCAACTTCCACTACCAGGTGGCCGCGGTCGAGGCACCGGTGCCGGCGTTCGGTGCGCGCACCATGTCCCGCGAGATCGACGTGTACTTCCGCCTCGAGGTCTTCACCCAGACCGGCACCGAGGGCTACGACCTGATGGGCCTGACCCAGCCACAGGTCATCAACGACGTGCTTGACCGCTACGAGGCGCACCTGTCCTTCCTGCAGTACTCTTCCGAGCACGACTACGCCTCGATGCTCACGCCTCCACGACCTGCCACCGGCATGATCCCGCAGGTGGACGCGGACCCGGACGGCGAGGAGGGCAAGGGCAGGGAATAGGAAAGTGGCGTCCCCCGTGTCGGTAACTTAGGCGCGGGCGGTTGCCCCCGCGGTGGATCCGGCGCGGGAACGGTGCCGTCGCACCGCTGCCCGGTTGGCGCAGCGCACCGAGCAGTAACGCTGCCGGCCATTGCGGGTCACGTCGATGACCACCCGGGTACAGGGGTCGCCAGGCACGTCGCCCGCGGCACAGCGTCCCATGCGGTGCATGCCGAGGGTGGAAAGGTGAAGGGCGGTTCCGACTCCGAATACCGCGCGCAACACGTAGGGCAGGGTTTGGTTCGCGTCTCTGTAGTGCAGATGCCAGCCCTCGCCGTTGTGGTCAACCAGCCGCGGGTAGGCGGCCGCGGCTGCCATCTGCTCGTTGAGCAGGTTGGCCCGCTCTTGGGGATCAGTGGCGTCCACGACGCGCATCCAGTCCTCCACCACGTGAAGAGTCAGCCGGTGATCATCGGGTGCCGGGGTGAAATCCATGGTCATCCCGAATTCGCGCGTCCGGTTGATGATGCCGTCCCTGTCCGCGGGCGGGTCGTTGGCCAGCGATGCGGCGAGCAGGACCGCATATTCTCCGTAAGGGTTGAGATGCATAAGGCCATTACAGCATATTGGTCAGCATGATGCATATAGACGCCACCAAAACCGTTTCCGGCACACTCCACACCCCCGCCCACGAGCACGCCTGGATGGTTGAATCCGCCCACAACACCTCTGGTGGGATGGTGCTTTACGTGCGCTGCGCCGCCGGTTGCAGTGCTCGCCGCATCGATCTCCAGGGTCCGATGGAGGTTCCACCGAGCGCGGTGAGCAAGGAAGTGAGGCTGCAACGGGGGACGAGGTGACGGCTTCTGCGGAATTGAGAAAGCTCCGTCATTTCCCTTGATGGGCCGTGGCCTTGGTGATAAAGTTCATTTAGTGAACAAGCGTTCGCGATGCGAACAAATTGACCAGGAAGCCAGGACCCCACATCATGAAGCAGGCGTACCTCTACGACGCGATCCGCACCCCCTTCGGCAAGATCGGCGGAAGCCTTTCGTCCCATCGCCCCGACGACCTGGCCGCGCACGTGGTCCGCGAACTCGTCGCCCGCGCCCCGCAGCTGGATCCGGCTTCCATTGACGAATCGATCTTCGGCAACGCCAACGGCGCCGGCGAGGAAAACCGCAACGTGGCCCGCATGGCCACCCTTCTCGCGGGCCTGCCCACCTCGCTGCCCGGCACCACCATGAACCGCCTCTGCGGTTCCTCGCTGGACGCTGCCATCGCCGCCTCCCGCCAGGTTAACACCGATGATGCGGATCTGGTCCTGGTTGGCGGCGTGGAATCCATGAGCCGTGCCCCGTGGGTTCTGCCCAAGACCGAGCGCCCGTTCCCGATGGCCAACCTGGAACTGGCCAACACCACCCTGGGCTGGCGCCTGGTCAACCCCGCCATGCCCAAGGAATGGACCGTGTCCCTCGGCGAGGCCACCGAGCAGCTGCGCGAAAAGTACGAGGTCACCCGCCAAGACCAGGACGAATTCGCCGCGCTCTCGCACCAGCAGGCAGCTGCCGCCTGGGCCGCTGGCAAGTACGACAACCTCGTGGTCTCCGTGCCGGCTGCCAACAAGCGCGGCACCGAGGTCACGACGGATGAAACCGTCCGCGCCGACTCCACCGCGCAGACCCTGGGTGCGTTGCGCACCGTTTTCCGCGATGCAGCCACCGGAACCGTCACCGCAGGCAACGCCTCGCCGATGTCCGACGGCGCCTCGGCAGCCTTCATCGGCTCCGAGCGTGGCGGCGAATTGCTGGGCGCAGCCCCGCTGGCCCGCATCGCCGGCCGTGCTTCCTCCGCCCTTGACCCGCAGTACTTCGGCTTCGCCCCGGTGGAGGCCGCCAACAAGGCACTGGCCAAGGCCGGCATTTCCTGGTCGGACGTCGCCGCCGTGGAACTCAACGAGGCCTTCGCCGCACAGTCACTGGCGTGCGTGCGCGCCTGGGACATCGATGCCTCGATCGTGAACGCCTGGGGCGGCGCGCTGTCCATCGGCCACCCGTTGGGTGCCTCCGGCCTGCGCATCCTAGGCACCCTGGCCCGCCGCCTGCAAGAATCAAACCAGCGCTGGGGCGTTGCCGCGATCTGCATCGGCGTCGGCCAGGGCCTGGCAGTCGTCCTGGAAAACCCGAACGCCACCGCCTAACAGACCAATGACGGAGGGATTTGAACCCTCCGTACGTGTCCAACAAGAATTAGAAGGAGAGAACCACCGATGGCACCACGCATCGCCACCACGGCCGCAGAGGCCGTGGCCAACATCCACGATTCAGCCACCGTCCTGATCGGCGGCTTTGGCAACGCCGGCCAGCCCATGGAGCTCATTGACGCGCTCATGGACTGCGGCGCCAAGGACCTGACCGTGATCAACAACAACGCCGGCCAGGCAGACGCCGGCCTGGCGCTGTTGATCAAGGAACGCCGCGTTTCCAAGATCATCTGCTCCTTCCCGCGCCAGTCCGACTCCTGGCACTTCGATACGGCCTACCGCGCCGGGGAAATCGAGCTGGAACTGGTCCCGCAGGGCAACCTGGCCGAGCGCATCCGCGCCGCCGGCGCCGGCATCGGCGGGTTCTTCACCCCCACCGGCTACGGCACGCTGCTGGCCGAGGGCAAGGAAACCCGCATCATCGATGGGCGCGGCTACGTGCTGGAAAGCCCCATCCACGCGGACTTCGCGCTGATCAAGGCTCTGCGCGCAGACACCCACGGCAACCTGGTCTACCGCAAGACGGCCCGGAACTTCGGCCCGATCATGGCCGCCGCGGCCAAGTCGGCAATCGTCCAGGTCGATGAGATCGTCGAAACCGGACAGATCGATCCGGAGGTCGTGGTGACCCCGGGAATCTACGTCAACACCATCGTGGCACTGGGAGGCAACAACTAATGAGCACCGAAACCACCAACTTCTCCACCACCGACGCGGCACTGACCCGCGACGAAATGGCCCGCCTGGTCGCCGCCGACATCCCGGCAGGCGCCTTCGTGAACCTGGGCATCGGCCAGCCGACCAACGTGTCCAACTTCCTCACCGAGGAACAGGGCGTCACCCTGCACACCGAGAACGGCATGCTGGGCATGGGCCCGGTCGCCACGGGCGACGACATCGACGAAGACCTCATCAACGCCGGCAAGATCCCGGTCACCGAGCTCCCCGGCGCCAGCTACTTCCACCACGCCGACTCGTTCGCGATGATGCGCGGCGGCCACCTGGATGTCTGCGTGCTTGGGGCCTTCCAGGTCTCCGGCGCCGGCGACCTGGCCAACTGGCACACCGGCGCACCGGGAGCGATCCCGGCAGTGGGCGGGGCCATGGACCTGGCCATAGGCGCCAAGGCGACCTGGGTCATGATGGGCCTGTTCACCAAGACCGGCGAATCCAAGCTGGTCGAGGCACTGTCCTACCCGGTCACCGGGCTCGGCTGCGTCTCGCGCATCTACACCGAGTCGGCCATCTTCGAGCTCACCGATTCCAAGGTGTTCGTGCGCTCGACCCACGGCATCTCCTTCGAGGAGCTCGCCGAGCGCCTGCCGGTTGAATTGGTCCGCGGCGCATAAACGGTAGATTTGTGGGTGCGGCTTTCGGGGTTGTCCTGGAAGCCGCACTCGTGGCCCGCGCACGGAGATGCGCGGGCACAGTCATTTGCGGGCACGTTACTACGTAGGAGTTCAGCGCGATGAGTCAGGAAACCGGCACCCCGGCCACGGGCGGTTCCACCTCGGTCCAGTCACTGGCCCGCGGTCTGGACGTCATCTGCGCCTTCGACGCCGAACACCCCTCCATGACGCTCAGCGACATGGCCAAGCGCACCAATCTTTCCCGCGCCACCGCCCGCCGCTTCCTGCTCACCCTGCAGGAACTTGGCTATGTGCGCGGGGACGGGAAGTTCTTCGAGCTCACTTCCAAGGTCCTGCAGCTGGGCTATTCCTATCTCTCCAGCGCCACGCTGCCACAGCTGATGGAGCCGGTCCTCGAGGAACTTTCCTCGCTGGTCCACGAGTCAGCCTCCGCCTCGGTGCTCGAGGGCAGCGACATCCTCTACATCGCCAGGGTGCACACCCGCTCGATCATGCGGGTGGGGATCTCGGTGGGAACCAGGTTCCCCGCCACCAACACCTCGATGGGGAGGGTGCTGCTGGCCTACCAGGCGCCCGGGGTGCTGGAGCAATTGCTGACCGCGGGCGTGAGTGCCCCGACCGGCCACGGCATCGGCACCGTGGAGGAGTTGCGGGCGGAACTTGAGAACGTTCGTGCCCGGGGCTACGCGATCGTGGACCAGGAACTCGAGATCGGGCTGCGCTCGGTTGCCGTGCCGGTGTTCCAGGCCGATGGCAGCGTGGTCGCCGCCATGAATGTGTCCATGAGCGTTGGTCCGCAGTCGCACGTCAGTGCCCAGGATGCGGCCAACCTAGTCCTGCCGGCGTTGAAAAAGGCCGCCGCGCAGGTGCAGGACGCGCTGGCCGCGAGCCGCTAGGAGCGGTCCTTTACTGAGCGTCGCTGCCGAACGAGACGCGCACTTGAGCTAACTCCGCCCCGAAGGTTCCCAGGAGCCACAGGCTCGCCGACTTCCAACCTCAGATCCACCGGGGGGCCCGTGATAGTTCTTGCCTGTTTGACCTGACGCCTCGGGATGAACGGCCGCAAGCCCAGGCGGTGATGTCGGCCAGGGTGCCGGCGACAACCTCGGGATCCGCGGCAGTCGTATCCCCGAGATCCGGAAGCGAATCGCCGCCCGAGACCCGTAGCACCAGGTCCCTGTCGTCGCCGCGGGTTTGCCAGGTTCCGGTGATGTCGCGCAGCAGCCGCTCGAGCACCACGGCGGGAATCTCTGCGACGCCGGCACCGTTGTTCAGGTCCACTGCGTGAAGCCAGACTTCGCGGGTGCGCATCCACACGGTCTCCGAGGCGGGAACGGTACGGCCCTGGGCGGTCTTGACCTCATGGCTCCAGGCTTTCTCCGGGGTGTCGCGCCATTCGACGTTGAGCTGGATGGCCGAGTGCTCGTAGAGGTTTCGCAAGGCGATCGGACTGAGGGTGGCGCCCAAGGCGATCTCCTCGTTCCGCGCCTCGGGCGAGGAATACATCGGAGTCTCGACTCCGGTGATGGCCCATTCGACCAGACGCGCAAGGGCCCGGGCGTTGTAGCCGACATGGGCTATGACATGCGCCCGCGACCAGCCGGCCAGCAGCGACTGCCCGGAGAGCGAATCGTCGGGCAGCTCATTGAGCTTGCGGCCAAAAAACGCGGTGCCGCGTCGGGCTACCAACAGTGCGTCGAGCAGTGCGGGGTCCTGGGTAAGGTCCAAGCGGGCGACCATCGTATCTCCTGAAGATGAAATGTAGTGGCGAAAAAACGGCCAGGTGCGGAGGCTGCGTAACAGCTCTCTCCGCACCGGGCTGTGGCATGGGTGGCGCGTCTAGAGGGCCGCTGCTGCGGTGACAACCGCCTTGGCGACGTTCCGCAGGGTCCCGATGCCCTCGATGGTGGTTTCCAGGACCTGGCCGTCACTCAGGTAGCGTTGCGGCTTGCGGGCATGACCCACTCCTCCGGGGGTTCCGGTGATGATGACGTCGCCGGGGTTCAGCGTGATCATCGTGGAAATGTAGGAGACCAGAAAGGCCGGGTCATGCACGAGGTCCCCGGTTGAGGCTTTCTGCATGGTTTCGTCGTCGACCTTGGTGGTGATGGTTCCGCCCGGGGTCCACTCGTCGGTGGTGACCAGCACCGGGCCCAGCGGGGTGGAATTCTCCCAGTTCTTGCCCTGTAGCCATTCGACGGAGCGGAATTGCCAGGTGCGCATGGATACGTCGTTGCAGATGGAGTATCCGGCGATGTAGTCGTTGGCCTCGTCCTGCCCAATGCGGCGCCCCGACTTGCCGACGATGACAGCAAGCTCGGCTTCCCAGTCGATGGCCTCGTCTTCGACGGGCAGTTCGATGACGTCGTTTGCCCCAATGAGGGTCTCGGCATACTTGGAGAACAGCGTCGGGTACTCCGGAAGCTCGCGGCCCATTTCCAGGATGTGTTTGCGGTAGTTCAGCCCCACGCAGATGATCTTTCCCGGATGGGTGACCACCGAGGCCAGCTCGGCGCCGTCCACCGGGATCAGCGTGCCTTCGTCGACCGTGCCCCGGGCTTCCGCGGCAACGGCCTTCCAATCGGGGTTGCCCAGCAACTCATCGACGCTGCGGTAGGGGGCAATGACCACGTACTGGTCATCGTCCTGACGGACTGCTGCGGTTCCGGCGTTGGTGCGGATGGTAGCGAGGCGCATTTATTTGGTTCCTTCGATGTAGGTGCGGTTGAGGTGCAGGCGTTCCATGATCGGCTGGTCGCCGAATTGGAACAGGTCGAATTGGGTCTCGGCCAGCAACGACCACTCCGCCCAGGAGGGGACCACCACCAGGTCTCCCTTTTCAACGGTGTGGGTCTCGCCGTTGACCTCGATCGCCCCGCGGCCCTCGAAGACCTGGTAGACGCTTGACCCGACTTCGCGGGTGGGCGGAGTCCGGACGCCGGGCCGCAGCCGGTGGAACTGCGCACGGATGGTCGGCATCACGTCGCCGCCGGTCGTGGGATTGACGAAGCGGACAGCGGCATGGCCCTGGTGCACGGTGGCGGGATGGCCCTCGTCCTCCAGCAGGAGCTGCTCGCGCAGGGCACGGTCGGTGTGCTCCCAGCGGTAGGCGCCGATCGGGGAAGAGGCGGTGTTGTCCAGCCCGGAGAGCGGGCGCAGCCCGGGATTGGACCAGAGTCGCTCGGAACGCGAGATATCGGGGGTGGATTCGTCGGTGACCCGCTCGGTGCCGAATTCAAAGAATGCGGCATCGGTGTAGTGCACAAACGGGATGTCCAGGCCGTCGATCCATGCCATCGGCTGGTCGGTTTCATTGTGGTGGCCATGGAAGTTCCAGCCCGGGGTCAGCAGGAAGTCTCCGCGGGACATGCGGACCGGGTCGCCGTTGACAACCGTCCAGACGCCTTCGCCTTCGACCACGAAGCGGAAGGCGTTCTGCGAGTGGCGGTGTTCCGGGGCGGTCTCGTGTCCGCCCAGGTACTGGATTGCTGCCCACAGTGTCGGGGTGGCATAGGGGCGCCCGCCAAGCCCCGGATTCGCCAGCGAAATGGCTCGGCGTTCTCCACCGCGTCCCACCGGAACCAGATCACCGGCACGGCGGGCCATCGGAAGCAGGGTGTTCCATCGCCATACGTGCGGGACCGCTTGGGGCTTGGGATGCATCGGCATTAGGTCCCCGATTTCCGTCCACAAGGGAATGAGATGCTCCGCATCGAAGTCCTTGTACAGCTGGTCCAGTTGCTGCTGCTCTTCGGCCGTGGGGGCCGGCGCGAGCATCTGGTTCTCGGTCATCGCAGATCCTTTTCTTTCTGTGAGTCGATACGTCCGTCCCGGCCGCGTCGATCTCGAGGTTCGGGGGGTCCCTTGCGGGAGGCGAATGGTGTCCGGCGCCGGGCGGGGCCGGACACCACTCGCAGTCATCCCCTGGCACAACGGCGGGAGATGGACAGGGGCGGCCGCTAGGCCAGAGACACTTCCGGCTTGCCGATTCCGCCGGCAACGCTGTCTGCACCGGGCAGGTCCTGTGTCAGGACCGCGCGGTTGAACAGACCCTGGTCGGCGACAATCGTCTGCCCCGTCATCAAGGTGTTGCGGCCGGAGGCAAGGAACGCGTAAAGCCATCCGTATTCCTCCGGAGTCGGCAGGTGCTTGAGCGGCATGAGTTCCTGGAACTGGGCCAAGAAGTTTTCCTTGGGGATATCGGACTGCTTCATGTGGTCCATACCCAAGGATCGAGGACCCGCAAGCTGGCTGTTGGCAATCCCGGAAGGGGCGATGCCGTTGACCCGCACCCGTGGTGCGAACTCGAAGGCCAGCTGGTTCACGACGCTTCGAACAGCGCCCTTGCTCGCGGAATAGAAGAGGCCGCCGCCATCTGCGGCGTAGGCTGCGGTGGACGAGGTCAAGACGATCGCCCCGTCGTTCTGCTCCAGGAGGTCGACAAAGATCTTGGCCGAGAGGATGTAGCCCAGGACGTTGACCTGGAATAGCTCGTCAAACAGCGAGGGGATCTTCTCGAGCGGAGTCTCCGCCAGCGGAAGGTTGCCGTCGAAGACACCCTGGGTTCCGATGAGGGCGTTGAGTTTCCCGAATCGCTTCTCGACGGCGGCGCGCATCGCCTGGAGGTCGTCGATGCTGCGGACATCGCCCTGGCGAACCAGGACACGGTCCCCGAACTCGGCTTCAAGGTCGGCAACCTTGCCGGGGGATACTTCGAGGATGGCGACTTCGGCGCCCTCGGCAAGGCAATGGCGTGCCACGCCCAGGCCCAAACCGGAACCGCCTCCGGTGATCAAGACGACGTGATTTTCTAGCAGTTGCACTGGTGCTCCCTATGTATTGGATGAAGAAGTTTTTCAGATTCCGGTGGAATGCAATTGGCCCGCTTCGGCCAGCGCCTCGTCCCAGCTGGCCTGGCGGCGCAGCAGCTTCACGTACTTTCTCAAGGAGCGGTCGCGCCCGCATGAGAGAACGGCGTGGAAGTTTCCGGCGCTTCCGTAGAGGACGAGGTACTCGCCGGATTCGATCGAGCCCTCGACCACCACGGACGAGTCCTGCGGGTGGCGCCTTCCATGGCATTGGATCTTGCGGTCGAACTGGTCGGTCCAGAAGTAGGGAATTGCGGTGTATGGGTCCTCGCGCGCGGCAAGGATGTTGGCCGCGACGTGCCGGGCCTGCTGAGCGGCGTTGGTCCAGTGACCGACGTGGGCCCGGGGGCCAAGCACGGGATGGTCGTACTGGGCGACGTCGCCGGCAGCCCAGATGCCCGGGACATTGGTGCGCCCGGCCGCGTTGCAAAGAACGCCGCCGAATGCCGGGTCCGGTTCGACGCCTGACCCGATGAGCCACTCGGTATTGGGTTGGATTCCGATGCCTGAAATGACATACGGTGTACGGTGCACGCTTCCGTCGGCGAGCGTCAGCTCATAGTTTCCCCGGGATCCGGCAACCGAGACAATGAGGGCACCCAGACGCAGGTCCGTTCCGTGGCCGAGGTGCAGATCCCTCAGATCGGCTGCCACTTCCGGCCCGACGCCTTGGTTTAAAGGCAGATCCATGGCTCCAAATACTGTTACCTCGATGCCACGCGAACGCAGGGAAGCCGCGATCTCCATGCCGATGAAGCTGGAGCCGACCAGAGTTACGCGGCCGTACTCGGCGGCTGCCTCGCGTATGGCCAACACGTCTTCCACGGTTCGCAGCGAAGGCAGGGACTCGCCTGCCACGGTGGTGACGGTGCGGGGCCGGCTGCCGGTGGCGATGACCAGGGCGTCCCAAGGGAGCGGGTCGCCATCGGTGGTGATGACATACCGCCTGTCGATGTCCAACCCGGCAGCGCCGTGCCCCAGCAGCAAATCAATGCCAAGCTCCACAAAGTGCCCGGGGTCGCGAAGTGCGATCGGCTCGGTCGTTGAATCGGAGGAGAGCATCTGCTTGGACAGCGGGGGACGGTCGTAGGGCAGATGCCGCTCATCCGAGAGCATGGTGATTGTTCCGGTGAATCCACCTTGGCGCAGCTCGTCCGCGACGGTGGTGCCGGCCACCGAGGCACCGGCAATAACGATCTTCTCCAGCTGGGCGGTCATGATCCGTTCTCGATCCTCGACAGCTTCAGTGCCTGTGCCGGGCAGGAAAGGACGGCCTCCTCGACGTCATCGAAGTCCTCTTCGCCAATGACCTGGCGACGCAGGATGGCCGCGGGGTTTCCCTTGGGCAGGTCGAAAACGTCAGGCGCCATTCCGACGCAAATACCGTAGGCGCGGCACCTCGCCGTATCGAGACTTACCTGGTGCATGGTTTCCCTCAGCATGTCGGTGGATTGGTTCATCACAGGAACACCGCCAGGTTGGGCGTTTCCAGCGAGGTTTCGGTGTTCAACACGCGACGCGTCAACAGCCGTGGTCCCTCGGCGGTGATCCTGATGGTGTCTTCACGCCGGGCAGGGACCAAGTCGAAATGGGGATCGATGCCGCGCTGCCGGTACAAGAGCAGGGCGCTGGCCACGGCGATGACGTCGGCGCGGTCGGTGGGTGTGATCTCGATGCTGCCCACGAGCCGCATGGTCCGCGACGGCGGCACTTCCGAATACGCGATCCCGGTTGCCAACCGCTCGATGCGGGTTCGCAGGTGGGCCTTGGTGTCCCGCATGCGGTATCCGGGCTGCGCATACTCCCGCGATCGTGGATCCGAAGCCTGGCGGATCGGCACTTCATAGAGCACGTCCTCGTCCAGGAGGTCCAGCCATTCGGCTTCGCGGCCCTCGTCAAGCAGGCGCGACTCGGTGGCCAGGAACTGGGTGATGGCGGCGCGCAGATCCGCAGCGGTGGCGAGGTTGGAATTCTCGGTGACAGTCATTGCGCTAGTTCTCCTCGGTGGTCGTGGTCGATGCGGCGCCGGCCTGCGGTTCGCCGCGCATGACCTTGAGCCAATGGCGGTAGAACTCCAGCTGGCTGTGCTCGCCGTAGCCGGTCGGGCGTTGGATGCCGGGGCCCTTCCAGTCCGGATTCGGCGACTGGTCGACCTCGGAATTGTTGCCCTGCTGGAAGTTGAAACTCATGCCCTGCTTCCGTGCCCACGGGCTGGCGGCGGCGCGGGGGATTCCCTCCCAGGCAACTGTGTCGTCCTGTTCGAAGATGCCGGCCGAACCGAACACGAACTGGCCCGTGGTGTAGCTTTCCTGGACCTCTTCCGGGGTCTGGAAATCCCAGACGAACTGCCAGCTCCACAGCTCGATTTCGCCGGGTCCAATGGGCTGCCACTGCCGGAAGCTCGTGACCACGGAGATCGGTCCGCCGGGGACTGCCGGGGTCGCGAACCGGATCATGGACAGGTTCGGGAAGATGGTGCCCACCGTGGGTGGTTCGTGGTTGACCATGTTCAGCTGGGCCTCGTCAAGGACCGAAAGATCAAATTGGGACTTGATCTCCTCCGGGTAGCCCCACAGGGTAAACCCGGGGTGGATGGCCTTGGTCCACGCATGTCCGACAAAATTGTGGCCATTGCCGAAGTGGTAGGCCCGGGCGATCTCGCACGAGTTTTCCAGGCCCTGGGAGACGTGGATTTCCTGGGTGCCCCAGTGCAGCACATCGATGTGGTAGACGTCGCCGGAGAAGTTCTCGGCCGCGGTTTTCCAATCGGCCTTGACCTTGTAGCGGTCGGGTGGACCTGCCACGCGCATCCCCCGGGGATGCAGGCCGACGATGGCGTCGAGCATCCACCCGGCACCGGCCAGGTATTCGTCCAGCGGTGGGACATCGGCGGACAGGGACGCGAAGATGAAGCCTTGGCGCGTGTCCACCTTGGGGGCGCGCATCAGGCTCCAGTCGTCGGGATCCAGCCGCTCGCCGTAGGCGTCCTCCATGTGCGGGGTGCCCACGAGCTGACCCTTGTTGTTGTAGGTCCAACCGTGGTACGGGCACTTGAAGAACCGTGCGTTGCCGCTGTCCGTTTGGCAGACCTGGGTGCCTCGGTGGCGACAAAAGTTCGACAGGACGTTGATGCCGCCCTTGCCGTCACGGGTCACGATCACCGGATCCGTCCCGATGCGCCGCTGCACGAAGTCGCCGACATTGGGAATCTCGGTCTCGTGCGCGACGAACACCCAATTATTGGTGAAGATCCGGTCGATCTCGGCCTCAAAAACCGTTTGGTCGTTGAAGATCTCGGCAGGCACGAGGTCTTGTGCGAGCTTTGCTTCGACCCTGTCCAGGATCGCGTCGAGCGCACCCGGCGCGGTTGCCTGAGGAAAAGTATTTGTCTGAGTCATGTCCCGCTGTCTCCTTCGACATGTGGTGGCTGGTCCGCCACCCGAAAGTCCCCTGCGATGCATTACTCCGGTCGGTGATGACGATCACATCGCTTGTTGTTTGATCAGCTTAGGGAGAATTGACTATCACCGGAAGTGAATGTTAGTGATGTCTGGCATCATTCAAATCAATTACTGATCTTGTGTCCCGGCCGCCCGGGCTGAAGCGCGAGAGTGAAACGGGAGCGCCTTAAACGCTGCGGAACGGGCGGTTGAGTTGCGCCTCGACGAAGGCTGCCCTCCCTGGAAGGTGGGCGCGCAGATCGTCCGCGAATTGCGGGAGACTGTCGGCGGTGACGGCCATCTCCGCCATCAAAATTCCATGGGAAACTTCCTGGACCAGCTGCGTCCGGGGCGCGCGGAGTGCGGTGACCGCGGCAAGGGACTCCTCGACGGGCCGATCGACCGAGAGCTCATCGGCAAGCACCACCGCATCCTCCAGTGCCATGGCGGCACCCTGGGTGAGGTTCGGGGCCGAAGCGTGGGCGCCATCTCCGAGCACGATGGCTCGGCCCCGGTGCCACGGGGGAGGCAGGTGGACTTCGCTCAGCGGGCTGTAAACGATTCCGTCCCGCGGAAGCATGGAACTCAGGGTGGCAATGATTCCTCCGTAGCCGGCTAGCCGCCGGCCAAGAAGCCGGCCGAAATCGGCGGGCTCATAGCGGGCCGCTTGTGGTTCGGCGCTGACGTGAAGGAGATACATGTGAGTCGGTGACAGCGGAATGAGGCCGGTGTTTGAACGATCGCCGTGGAAAAGCTGGGTATGGCCGACCGATGCCGGCCTCGGCAGCATGGCGCGCCAAACGGCGTAACCGGTGTAGGTCGGTTCGTGTGATTCTCCGAAAAGGCGGCGCCGCATGGGGGAGCGAATGCCGTCAAAGGCGGCGATGGCGTCGAACCTGCCGCGGGTGCCGTCGGTGAACTGGACCTCGACTTGGTCGCCTTCGTCGAGCAGGTGCTCGACGGTGGTTCCATATCGAATGGTGGCTCCGTTCTCGAGAGCGGCGCGCGTGAGGATTTCGTGCAGTGCGGATCGGCTCAGCGCGTTGTTTGGCGGTATGTGCCCTCCGCCGAGGTGGCACAAGGTCTCCACGATCGGTGAACCCTGCCAGTCGAAGTGGGTGTTCCGATCGTAGGCAAATCCCGCGTCAAGGCATTGCTCGAGGACGCCGAGATCATCGAGGGCGCGCAACGAATTGCCGGGTTGGTTGATGCCCACCCCGGCGACGGAGCTGTCCGGCTTGAGCTCAATGACATCCACCGTCCAGCCTTTGCGCCCCAGGGCCACGGCGGCACCGAGTCCGCCAATCCCCGCCCCTATCACGAGACATTTGCGTAGCGACAATGTGTTCACCATTTTCAGTTTGTGTTTCCCGGATCTGGAACGTAGTTGGTACTCTAGGCGCGGTCATCGGGTGCCGGAACGCAGACGCCGTCAATACGAGAAATTGCCCTGATCGATAGCGGGACCGCCAGCTTTCCCGGTCCCGGGGGAGGGTGTTCCGCCCTCCGCGCGGTTTCGACCTGCATCCCCACCTTTTGAAAGGCCGCGCATCATGGCGAAAAACCTGGCCAACATGGATCTGAACCTGCTGGTGGCCCTCGACGCGTTGCTGGCCGAGCGGAATGTCACCCGCGCCGCCGAGCGACTTCTGGTGGGCCAATCGGCCATGAGCTCGACGCTGGCGAGACTGCGGCGGCTTTTTGACGATCCGCTTCTGGTCCGAGAGGGCAGGGGGCTGATCGTGACGCCGCTCGCCGAGTCCCTGATTGCCCCGGTGCGCCAAGCGCTGGGAATCATTGAATCCGTGCTCACGGTGCGCAGCAGTTTCGACCCCGCCGTCCACCATCGGACCTTCACGATCAGTGCCAGTGACTACGTCACGCTCGTATTGCTCAGGCCCCTGATCGAGAAGTTGGCCGAGGAGGCGCCGAATGTTCGGGTCACGATCATCCCGGTTTCCGCGGGGGACTACACGGAAGACTTGAGGAGGGAACAAGCTGACCTGCTCATCGTTCCGGGAGAGCTCTTTCCCCGGCAGGCCGGCTATGTGCAGGCCCCGCTGTTTTCCGACGCGTATGTCGTCGCCGTGGACGCGGAGAATCCCGATGTCGGCAATGAGATCGACATCGAGAAATTCAGCACGTTGCCGTACCTCGCGTATCAATCCGGTGGCCGGGCTTCCCTGGTGGATCTCCAGTTGGACCAGTTGCAGATCCAACGAAACGTGGAGGTGACGGCCCAGTCGTTCCTGATCGCACCTTTGCTCCTGCGGGGGACCCGACTGATCATGCTGGCCCACCGCCAATTGGGGCTTCTTCTGGCCGAACAGCATCGACTGCGATTGCTTGAACCTCCGATGGAGTTGCGGAGGTTGGAACAGGTAATGGTTTGGACCCCGCGCCACAACACCGATGCCGGGCACGAGTGGCTGCGACTGAGGCTTTTGGACGTCGCGCGTGAGCTTGGAGGGAGTGCGCAGGAAAGATGATTGTGGGATCTAGCATTGATTTCATCAATGCCAAGCATTCCGCTTGGGCCACTTCCGGGCCTCGCGCCCAACGCCCTAAAGTCCGAAGGAGAAACGTCGCGCACGGACCAGCAGTCCTGCGGCGTCCGGATCCTTGCAGAGAGGCGTTTGCCGTGTTTGAAATCTTTCCCGAGAAGTATGTGTGGAATCTGTCGGCCAACATTGCGCTAAGCAGCGGTGGGGAAATCGAAGAAATCCTGGAGGCGTGCCGCCCGCTCGCCGAGGCCCAAGAGCGCGGTGAGGAACCCGGTACCGAGGACTTTTTTGATTCATGGCAGGCGGTGGCCGACCGACAGGTTGAATTGGCTAACGAAAACATTGGCGAAGGACGCGAACTCAGCGCCGCCACCCGCCTGCGCCGGGCGGCAATCTACTACCAGATTTCCGAGCGCATGCAGAGCCGGTGGTTCACCCCCCGCGAGGGTGCGTACAAGAAGATGCTCGACGCGTTCGCCGACTCCGTGCGCCTCGGCCGGGACAACTGCGAAATTGTCGAGGTGCCTTATGGCGACTCGATGATTCCTGCCCTGTTTGTCCGTGCCGAAGGCGTTGACGGCCCGGCACCCGTGATGGTGCATTGCAACGGCTTGGACAGCAGCAAAGAGATGATCTATTGGTCGGGGATTGGCCAGGAGCTGGCCCGCCGCGGAATCTCAACACTCATGGTTGACCAGCCGGGTACGGGTGGCGCCCTGCGCTTGCAGGGCCTGACTGCCATCCACGACAGCGAACGTTGGGCCTCGGCCTGCGTCGACTACTTGGAAGGGCGCGATGATGTCGACGCCAAGAGAGTCGGGATGATGGGCTGGTCGCTGGGCGGATACTTCGCGCCGCGCGCGGCAGCCTTCGAAAAGCGCTTCAGTCTCTGTGTGGCCTGGGGTGCCAACTACAACTGGGGAGAACTGCAAAAACGCCGCCTCAACCGCGAGGGCGACCGCCCAGTGCCCCATTACTGGGACCACGTCCTCTGGGTGTGGGGGTATGAGAACGTCGACGAGTTCATGGAGTTCGCTCCCAAGATGACATTGGAGGGTGTGGTTGAGCGCATCACCGTTCCCTTCCTGGTCACCCACGGACAAAACGACCGCCAGATCCCGCTGGAGTATGCGCAGGCGCAATATGACCACGCAGTCAACAGCCCCAAGCGCGAGTTGAAGATCTTCACGCCCCGGGAGGGCGGTGTCGAGCATGTGAGTGCGGACAACCAGCCGGTGGCCACGAACTTCATTTCCGATTGGGTGTCCGAGAACATTTAGCCATCTTGGTCGGGCACCTGCCCGGCGCCGTGAGCCCCGTGCCGCTGTTCCCGCATCCCGCGGGAACCTCTGGTGCGGGGCTCGTTGTGCTGCCCGAAGGAGTTGGCTCTGGTGATGATCGATCTATTCAGTATTGATTCCATCAATGCCAACCATGCGGTTTTGGTCCCTTCCGGGGCGTTAGTGATCTGGGCGACAGTTGTACCAACGCTCGAACGAAGCGCATCAACCGCCAGGAATGCCGGCGGAAAAACCACTGACCAGGAGAACACCCGTGGAAAAGCTCCTCTCCCACATTGCCCATCTTGAGATCGCCAGCCCGGATGTAGAAGCCTCTGCCGAGTTCTACGAAAAGCATTTCGGCCTGCGGATCGTCGATCGCATCGACGGTGCCGTCTACCTGCGCTGCTGGGGCGACCACTACCGCTACAGCCTCGTGGTCCGCGAGGGTGCCGCTCCCGCACTGACCCGCATGGCATGGCGGACACAGAGCGCCGAGGCACTCGAGGTGGCCGCCGCACGCGTCCAGGAATCCGGCATCGAGGGCACCTGGGTCGACTCCGGCAACGGCCACGGACGCGCCTTCGAATTCGTTGGTCCCTTCGGGCACCCCGTGCGCCTGCTCTGGGAGCTGGAGCGGTTCGAGGCCGAGTCCGAGTTCGCATCAATCTACCCCGACCGTCCGGAGAAGCGTTCAAGCCACGCGGCCGCCCCGCGCTTCCTGGACCACGTGACCATTGCCAGCACCGACGTTGACGGCTTCGCCGAGTGGCACCGCGACGTCTTGGGCTTCCGGTTGATGGCGCGCACCCAGCTGGACGATACCAACGTCAGCGTGTTCTCGGTGCTGACCACCAACGAGAAGTCCCACGACCTCGGAGTGGTCCTCGACCACTCCACTACGCCCGGCCGCGTGAACCACATCGCCTTCTGGGTCGACACGCACGAGGAGCTGCTCATCACGGCAGACGTGTTGATGGAGAACGGCACACCGATGGAGCACGGCCCCGGTGTGCACGGCATCGGCGAGCAGCAGTACCTGTACTTCCGCGAACCGAGCGGCCTGCGCGTTGAACTGAACTCCGGCGGCTACCGGAACTACGTGCCGGACTGGGAAGCCAACACCTGGACGCCGAGCGCCGGTGGCAGCAACTTCTACCGCAACGCACCGATTCCCGACTCGATCTTCCAGTCCTTCCCGGCCGCGAATGGATTGACGGCGACCGAAGAAGGCATCCACCCGGACATGTACGCAGCCCTGGTCATTTCCTAACCGCCTGGATGCTGCGCCGAGAACGCCAGAAGTGCCGGCGCAGCATCCACCAGCAAGTCCTTCACCGCACCATTCCCCACAAACTTCCCTGGAGAAGCCATGGCAAGCAACAGCCCCTATGCAGAATTCCGGACCGGGTGGCCGACACTGTTGTCGGTGACCGTCGGGTCGGCCGTCGGCGTGACAGCACTCTTGTTCTACAGCCTCGGTTCGTTCACCGGATCGCTGAATGCGGAGTTCGGCTGGAGCCGGGCGCAGGTCTCATCGTCCTTCCTGTACACAACCATCGTCCTGGCCTTGATGGCAGCACCCCTGGGCTGGATGTTGGATCGCTTTGGGCCGCGCCGCGTTGCCTTGGTCTCCGTTCCCGGACTGACGATCACCCTGCTGCTGTTGGGCAGATTTGACGGCAACCTGACGACCTTCCACTTGCTTTTCGGCCTGGCCGGGTTGCTCGGAGCCGGAACCACCTCGGTGGTCTACACCAAAGCACTGAACTCCAGGTTCTTCGCCAAGCGGGGAATGGCCCTGGGCATCAGCCTTGCCGGCCTGGGGGTGGCGGCGCTCGTCCTGCCCGCTTTTGTCACCACGATCGTGCAGCCGTATGGATGGCGGGCTGGCTTCCTCGCCCTGGCCGGATTGTCGCTGCTGGTCATACCGTTCGTGTTCTTCGGCTTCAAGACGGACCCGGCCTCACCACATGCGCCGCTGCAGAACGTGGGCGCCACCCGGCGGGAGGCACTTCGCTCACGCACCTTCTGGATGTTGCTGGCTGGATTCCTGCTGGTGGGCGGCTCCGTCCCCGCCATCATCCCCCACCTCGTTCCGCTCCTGACGGACGCGGGCATGGCTCCGCAAGCCGCAGCCGGCATCGCCGGACTTGTCGGTCTCGGCGTGATCCTCGGGCGCCTGTGCATCGGCGCACTTGTTGACCGATTTCACGCCCCATTCATCGCCGCTCCATTATTCCTGCTCACCGCCGCCGGATGCCTCCTGCTGTTGTGGGGCGGGGCCTCCATGGCTCCGGTCGCGGCCTTTATGGTGGGCCTCTCCTTCGGGGCCGAGGCAGACCTCATTGCATTCTTCTGCGGCAACTACTTCGGCCTCAAAAGCTACGGCTTCATTTACGGGTTGATCTACGCGGCGTTTTCGGTGGCCATTTCGATCGGCCCGATCTGGGCCGGCGCGTTCTTTGACCGGACAGGCAGCTATGACGGAGCACTGATCACGGTCGCGGTCCTCCTGGCTGCAGGGTCCGGCATCGTGCTTCTGCTTCCCCGCGAACAAGCCTTCGCACGCAATCGGGACATGGCGGAACTGCCCGAAACCGTTCGGGCCACCACCCAAGCCTGAGTCATTCCCGCGCCGCCCAACCCCCACTAAACCCAACGATATTCACGAGGAGCGATTGACCTTGACACTCACCACAGATATTCCCGGCACCTTGCCGGATGAGACCACCCATGGCTGGAGCATCGGCACCGATGTGGGCGGAACCTTTACCGACCTCTGGTTGCGATCGCCGTCCGGCGAATCGTACGTGTGCAAGTCCCCGACCACTGCAGACGTTGTCACCGGGGTCGTCAACGCGGTCCATCTGGCCGCCGACCTGGCGGGGCTGGGCACCCAGGAACTCTGCGCGAAGGTGCAGCGGTTCGGGCACGGCACCACCGTGGGACTGAATGCGCTGCTTACCGGCCGCTCCGCCAAGACCGGGTTGATCACCACCCGCGGCTTTGGCGATGTGCTGGAGATCGGCAGGCTGCGCCGCGGGACCGCCAGCCTCAAGGGCATGGATCTGGGCGACTACTTCCTGCGCGGCCAGGTTCCGCCGCTGGTTCCCCGCGAACTCGTGGTCGAAGTCAACGAACGCGTGGATGCCAATGGCAACGTGCTCACACCCCTGGATCTTGCCTCCGTGGAACAGGCAGCGGAAATCCTGAAGGCCGAGGGCGTTGAAGCGGTGGCAATCTGCCTGCTCTGGGCCACCGAACGCCCGGAACACGAACAGGCTGTTGCCGAGGTCGTGGCCCGCATCCTCCCCGAGGCCTTCCTGAGCATGTCCCACGTCATCGCGCCCTCGGTGGGCGAGTATGCACGGGCATCAACCACCACCGCCAACGCCGCCCTGGGTCCCATCGCCGGACATTACCTGTTGAAGCTGGAGCGCGAGTTGCGCGAACTGGGCATGACGGCGCCCATCATGATGACCACCAGCGCCGGCGGCGTTGTGCCTGCCGCGGCGATCACTTCCTCCCCGGTCAACGGGCTACTTTCCGGCCCCGCGTCGTGTGTGGTGGCCGGACAATCCCTGGGCAAGGAACAGGGCCTGCCCAACATCCTCACCATGGATGTCGGGGGTACCTCCTTCGACGTCGGCGTTGTGGTCCAGGGTGTACCGCTGCTGCGCGAGGCAGTGACCTTTGGCGGCGCGGACATGCGCGTGCCGTCGGTTGACATCGCCAGCGTCGGCGCCGGAGGAGGCTCCATCGCCTCGGTCGACGGCGGAATTCTCAGCGTCGGCCCACGCAGCGCAGGCGCCACGCCTGGACCCGTCTGCTACGGCAAGGGCGGAACCGAACCGACCACCACGGATGCCGATCTGGTCCTTGGCGTGCTTGACCCGGAAGCCTTCTCCTCCGGCGGCATCATCCTGGACCGGGATGCAGCCGCACGCGCCATCGAGGAACAGGTGGGCCGTCCCCTCGGACTGAACGCGGTCGAGGCCGCACGGGCCATTCGCATGGTTTTTGACACCACCATGTCCGACCTCTTGCGTTCGGTCACCATTGAGCGCGGCCACGATCCACGCGAATTCACGCTCGTAGCCGGTGGCGGATCGGGCCCATCGCACGCCTGGGCGCTCTGCCGCGAACTGGGGATGGAAGGGTTCCTGGTCCCGGCCACGGCCACCGCCCAATCGGCGTATGGTGCAGGCACAAGCGACCTGAAGACAACGTCGTCGCGAACCAGCTACATCCGCCTTTCCAGCGGTCTCACGCCGCAGGCGGAGCATGCACAAACTCTGGCCCATGCACTTGCCAGCACGTCCACGGCGGTCTTGGACTCGGTGCCGGATCCGGATCACGCGACGCTCACCCACTCCGCTGCCGTTCGCTACCACGGCCAGGCCAATCACCTGGATGTTTACCTGCCCCAAGCACCCAACGCGGGTGACGTCACCCAGATGCTCTCGAGGTTCGAGGCGGACTACGAACTGCTCTTCGGGGCAGGTGCGGGTTTCCGCGAGGCCGGGTTCGAGATCCTTTCGGTGCGCTCGATCGCATCGCGCTCCACCCCGGCCCAGCCCTCGGCCTCCAACGGAGAACTCTTCGAGGAACTTGGCGTACGGCAAGTGGTCTTCGAGGATCCCGATGTTCCCGAGGCCACCCGCATCTATTCCTGCCGCTGGCCAGCCGGTGGCCAAACGGTCTTTGGGCCGTGCCTCATCAATCTGCCCGGCTGCGTCGTTGTGGTGCCGCCGAACGGCTCCGCCGCAACCGACGACGCCGGAGTCATCCATGTGAAAGTAGGAATCCTGTGAGCACCCTCAACCTCAACGACGCACCGGCCATCTCGACCGCATTCTCCGGAACCGATGCGGTAACTGCCCAGATCGTCCGCAGCCGGCTGGTGGCCATTACCGACCAGATGAGGGTGGCACTTCAATCGGTCAGTGGCAGCCCCACCGTGACCGAGGCCAGCGACTTCTTCACCGGCTTGTACCTGCCCGATGGCTCCTTCGCCACCATGGGACACCAGGTCACCTTCGAGGCGCCTCCCGTCGGCGCGCTGATCCGCCACCTGCTCTCGAGCAACATGAAGCTTCGAGACGGCGACCGCATCATCGGCAACGATCCCTTCATCGGAGCCCTGCACCAAAACGATGTGCAGATGTGTGCGCCGCTGGTCGTGGACGGGGAAATCATCGCCTGGGCCGGGGTCATGGCCCATGAGACCGACATGGGTGGCATGGACTTCGCCTCATGGTCCCCCAAGGCCAAGGAAATCTGGCAGGAGGGACTGCGGATCCCCGCCGTGAAGTTGGTGGACGGAGGGGAACTGCGTCAGGACGTGCTGGACATGATTCTGGCCGCCACCAGGCTTCCTGCCCAAGTGGGCCTGGATATCCGGGCATTTATCGCCACCTTGAACGTCGCCTCGGAGCGTCTCACCGAGCTGTGCCACCGCTACGGCACCGACGTGATCCAGGGGGTCATGGTCTCCATGGTGGCCGACTCCGAGCAGCGCATGCGCCAACGCCTGCTGGAGATCCCCGACGGCGTGGTGCACACCCGGGATTTCCTGGAACACGACGGCCATACGGACAAGCTCTACACCGTGGACCTGGTGGCCACCAAGAAGGGCGATTCCCTGCACCTGGATTTCTCCGGCTCCTCGCCGCAGGCCCAGGGGTTCGTCAACTGCTCCCGGGCAGGCCTCATGGGAGGCGTGGCGGGCGCACTGATTCCCACCCTGGGATTCGGGCTTCCCTGGAACGACGGGCTGCTGCGCCCGGTGGAGGTCTCCGCCCCCGATCGCTTGATCTGCACTGCCATGGCTCCGGCCCCGGTCGGCAGCGCGACGGTTGAAACCATCTGGGTGGTCAGCAATGTTGTTTCAGCTGCCCTGAACCGGTTGCTGCTTGCCACCCCGGAGCACGCACAGCGCGCCCAGGGCGTCAGCAGCGGCACCATGGCCACGTTCAACCTCAGCGGCATCAACCAGTACGGCGAGAAGTTCGGGCTGCACCTGATGGACCCGCTTGCCGGCGGGTTCGGGGCATTCAACGCACACGACGGCCAGGACGCGGCGGGCCCGATCAATGCACCCTGCCCGTCGATCGCCGACGTGGAGGTCAACGAGCAAAAGACCCCGCTGGTTTACCAATACCGTCGTCTGGCGCAGGACACCGGCGGTGCCGGCAGGCGCCGCGGCGGTGTCGCAGCGGAAGTTTCCTTGACGGTCTCCATTCCGGAGGCCGAGGCCCTTGTGATGACCCACGGCGTCGAGGTCCCCAACTCAACGGGTCTCTCCGGCGGCCTGCCCGGCGGAACCATCGCCCAGTGGTTCGCACCGGGGTTCCTGAACCGTAATGATCCTTCCGCAGAGCTGAATGATTCGCTGACGGTGCCCGGCGGCTTCACCGACCTGGGGTCAAAGCCCGGCGCCTTCCCGATGCGGGACACCGATGTTTTTGCGGTGACCTGGCAGGGCGGCGGCGGAATCGGGGATCCGTTGGACAGGGATCCCGCCGATGTCCTGGCCGATGTGCGCCGTGGCGTCGTGAGCGTGGACGCCGCGTTCCAGACCTATGGCGTTGACCTCATCGATGCCCGGACCGGTCGCCCGACCGGTTGGGACGCAACGGCCACCGCTGCCACCCGCCGCGGTATCCGCGCACAACGCCTCGGTGTTGCCGCCGAGACCCTTCCGCTGGAAGCCTCCCCGGTGGGCCCGGAAATCGCTCCGGCGGGCCTGGAAGCCGGTGAGCGCTGGCTCCCGCTGGGTGACCGGCTGCGTGCCATCGTCTCGGATTCCGGGGAATGGCGCGTGCAGACTCTGTCGGGTGCCGTCCTGTCCACCGGATCCACCAAGTGGCGTGAGGGTGCGGTGCGCTACGAATTGCCGTTGCCCGAGCGCGTGGGCAGATCGCTGCATCGTGATCTTGCCGTCGTGGGGTGGCTGTGTCCCGTCAGTGGAGCGTTGCTGGCCGTGGACATCCATTTGGTCGCAGAAGAACCCTTCCACGATCTCGATCTCGACCTAGGCTCCGACATCACCGTCGGGCTGGCACTGAACACCAAGGAGAACTGACATGGCCAAGAACTCACCTTTCGGTCCCCGCAAGGTCATCGTGACCGTCGCCCCCACAGGCGGCATGGCCACGAAGGACAAGGTTCCCAATCTCCCGGTCACTCCCGAGGAGATTGCCAACGACGTGGTCGCCTGCTTCGAGGCCGGTGCCAGCGTGGCCGCCATCCATGCCCGTCGCCCGGACGGATTGGCAACATGTGAACCGGAGACCTACAGCCGGATCAACTCGTTGATCCGTTCGCGCTGCGACATCGTGCTGAACAATTCGACCGGCGGCGGTATCCACGGCGACATGATCCACCAGCTGGACAACGGGCTCTGGGAGATCGACTTCAACGAACGCATCAAGGGACTCGATGGGGCAGGGGCGGAGATGTGCACGCTTGACGCACATACGGTCTGCGCCCACGGCGGTGGCCGGGAACTGCTGGTGACCACCACGCCTTCGCGCTCGCGCTGGCTCGCCGAGCAGATGAAGGAACGCGGCATCAAGCCGGAGTGGGAAGTGTTCAGCATCGCCCACATCATCCAGGACGTCACCGAATTGATCGAGGACGGACTGGACGAGGCCCCGTATTTCATCAACATGGTCCTCGGCGCCCACCAAGGGTTCCAAGGTGCCCTTCCGTACACGCCCAAACTGCTCCAGTCCATGGTCGAACATCTCCCGGAAGGGTCCATCTTCAACGTCAGCGCCATTGGCCCGGTCCAGCTTCCGGCCACCGTCCATGCCCTGCTGCTTGGCGGCCATGTGCGCGTCGGCCTTGAGGACAACCTGTTCTATGAAAAGGGCGTGCCGGCCACCAATGTGGCGTTGGTTGAGCGCATGGTGCGCATCATCCGCGAACTGGGCATGGAACCGGCAACGCCGGCCGAAGCCAGGGTACTCATGGGCCTGCCTGCGCTGGACCGGGCCGCCGCCAACGCGGTGGCGGGCTAATCCATGGAGAATCCAAAAACCTTGCGCGGAGATAGCACCGTCGCCTGGGTTGATACCGATGCATCGGGCCGGATCCACTTCACCGCCGCCTTCCGCTGGGTCGAGGCAGTGGAGCACAATGCCTACCGCACGGCCGGGTTGGGGGAGCACATCCAATCACTGCCCCGTATCAACGTTGCTGCCAGCTATAAACGGCCGCTCACCGCGGGGGCCCAGATTGGCATCGAGCTGCGTCCGACCCGGATCGGCAACACGTCGATCGGTTATGAATGGACGATCCGTCACAACGGTGTGCCCTGCATTGAAGGCAACTACACCGTGGTCCACGTCGGGTCCGAGGGAACGCCAGAGGCCCTGCCCGGCCAGCTGCGCGCGTTGCTGACGGAACAGGTAGCCGGCTAGGAAATCGAAGGGCGTACCCGGCACGCCAACCGATCCCAAAAATGCGAGGGCGCCCCATGGGTGCCCTCGCCCAAGGCCATGCAAAGACCTTGCATGGCTGATTGCACCAGTCACACCATCTGTTCAACGACGAACAAAGGATCCAATGATGCACAAGAAGATTTGGCTCGCAGCGACGCTTACCGCCCTGGTACTGGCCGCCGCAGGCTGCAGCAGCCCAGGGACGGCACAACCAACAGGGCAGGCGAGCGGTGCGGGCACCAACTTCGCCACGATCGCGGACGCCGACTTCGCCGGAACCAGCGGGAAGGCCCCGACAACCGCCGTCACGACGGAGCCCGGCCAGAACGTCTGGATACTCTCCTGCTCCCAAATGTCCGAGGGCTGCGCAACCGTCAGCTCGGCCGCGACCGAGGCGGCAGGGCTGCTCGGGTGGAAATCCACGGTCTACGACGGTGCTTTTGGCGCCGGTGGCGCGTACCCCACGGGCGTTCGCCAGGCCATCGCTGCCAAGGCCGACGCA
This sequence comes from Paeniglutamicibacter sp., assembly GCF_046714615.1. Taxonomy (NCBI): domain Bacteria; kingdom Bacillati; phylum Actinomycetota; class Actinomycetes; order Micrococcales; family Micrococcaceae; genus Paeniglutamicibacter; species Paeniglutamicibacter sp. The sequence goes on along the minus strand of NZ_JBKKAP010000126.1, from coordinate 104,088 downwards.
ATCATCGTAGTCAGTGTCGACTGCAACCTGATCCAGGCGCCGTTGCGCGAGGCCAAAAGGGCAGGTATCCCCGTGGTCCAGGCATTCTCCTTTGACTGCGACGATCCGCAGGTCGGAGGCGATGCCCTGTTCACCGCCTCCATGAAGATGACCGAGGAACACCCGGATCTCGCCGGCTGGATGCAGCAATGGGGTGCGGCCAAGGCCCGGTGGCTCATGGCCGAAACCAACGGCGAGGCCCGGATCATCAACACCGTCTTCGATGGCAAGATCCTGGGCAACCACGCCAACAAGGGCTTCACCGAGCAACTCGCCGAATGCGGCAACTGCGAAATCCTCGAGGATGTCCATGTCGCAGACTCGGACATCGGCTCTGGTGTCCTGCGCCAAAAGTTCTCTTCGGCCTTGACCGCCAACCCGACGGCGAACGCCACCAATGCACTCTTCGATGGATGGATGAGCGCTTCCGGCCTCGCCCAGGCGATCAACTCCTCGGGAAGGAGCGCCACGATCGCCGCCATGGGCGGAGAGGGGCTCAAGCCGAACATGGGCTTCATCAAGGACGGCCGGGGGCAAAGCGCGGCCGTAGCCTATGACGCACAATGGCTCGGATGGGCCACCGTGGATGTGCTGGCCCGTGCCCTAGCCGGAGCGGAACAGCAGATCCAGGGCCTTGGATGGCAAACGGTTGACGTCGACCACAACACCCCCGAGGGGGAAAGTGCCTACACATCGACCTATGACTTCCGGGCCGACTACCGAACCGCCTGGAATGTGAAGTGAAAACGCCCCGTCTTGCCCTGCGAAACCTGCGCAAGGCCTACGGGAACACGATTGCCGTGGACTGCCTGGACCTCGAGATCGGTGCCGGTGAAGTCCATGCGCTCTTGGGCGCCAACGGGTCGGGGAAATCCACGGTGGTCAAGATCCTCGCGGGCGTGGTTACCTCCGACGCCGGGACCATCTCCCTGGACGGCCAGGAACTTGCGGCACGGGACGTGACCCCGAATGCCTCAAAACTCCTGGGGTTGCGCTTCGTCCACCAGGATCCCGCGGTGTTTCCCACCATGTCCGTCATGGAAAACCTGGCCCTCGGGCACGGGTACCCAACAACGCTCAAACGCGTGTCATGGTCGGCCCTGCGGCAGCGGGCAACCGCATTGATAGAGCGTTTCGACCTTGACTGCGCGCCAGAGACAAGGCTCGGCAGTCTTGGACCTGCCCAACGGACCATGGTTGCCATTGCCCGGGGGCTGCAGGACGAGCTCGACGACGCGGATGCCGGGCGCTTGTTGGTCTTGGACGAGCCCACCGCGTCCTTGTCCGCCACGGAGGCCGACCACCTCCTTGCCTATATGCGGGCACTGGCGGACAAGGGAACCTCGATCCTCTACATCACCCACAGGCTCCACGAACTCGAGCAGGCCGCCGACATGGTGACCGTCATGCGGGACGGCGCCAAGGTCCACACCGGAGCCTACGGCCCCGACTCCCTCGAAGTGCTGACAGAGCACATCGCAGGACGGGCCTTGGGCGAGGTTTACCCGAGCGCTGCAGCAGAACCGGCTGGACCGCTGCTGAGCGTCGACGGGCTGTCCGCGCCTGGGCTTGCGGGGATCTCCTTCACCGCACGTGCCGGTGAAGTGCTGGGCATCGCGGGGTTTCTCGGAAGTGGGCGCAGCCATCTGCTGGAATGCCTTTTTGGTGCATCCCCGCGCGCCGGGACCCTCACCGTTGACGGGGTTCACGTCCCGGCCGGTGACATCGCTGCGGCAATGGACGCGGACATGGCGTTCGTTCCCGAAGACAGGCTCGGCATGGCGGGATTTGCGGATCTGTCGCTGAGGGAAAATCTCTCGGCCGGCCAGATACGCCGCTACTGGCGGAAGCTGTGGCTCGACCTCGGCCGGGAGAAAGCCGATTCATCGGAATCCTTGGCCGAATACCTGGTGAAGGCGGATTCCCAGGACCAGCTCTTGACATCGCTCTCGGGCGGAAACCAACAGAAACTGATCATGGCCAGGTGGCTGCGCAGGTTCCCGAGGGTCATGCTGCTGGACGAACCGACCCAAGGCGTCGATGCGGGAGCCCGCCGCGAGATTTACCGCATGATCCGATCCCGGACGGACGGCGGAGCGACGGCTCTCGTCGTCAGCTCCGACTTTGAGGAACTGGCGAAACTCAGTGACCGCGTCTTGATCCTCAGCAACGGCCGCATCATCGATGAAGTATCCGGAGACAACCTGACGGCCTCTACGTTGACCCGTCTTTGCTTCACTACCGACGAAAGCAGGACCGCATGACCATCACCTCGACAGCGTCCGATCAGCGGAAACCTGTTCAACGTCCGGTTCCGGCTCGAGCCCACTCCCGGAACCAGCTCTTGGAGAATTACGGATTGGTCGGCGTCTCGATCATCGTTTTTGTTTTTTGCTGCCTCTACAGCCAGACCGCCGGAATTTTCTCTTCCCAGGCGAACATCACGACCACGATCGGCAACTCATCGGTGGTCGCGCTGGCCGCCCTAGCTACCGTCATCCCTTTTCGGGCGGGCTTCCTGGACCTGTCCGTCAGCGCCAGCATTGGGATCGCCTCCGTCATGACGGCTGCAGGCATGGCACATTTCGGGTTGCCCCTCTGGGGAGCGATCGGCCTTGGCTTGCTGTCAGGGATCCTGGTCGGGGCCCTGAACGGCTTCTTGGTGACGGTGGCGAAGCTCGATGTCTTTATCACCACGTTGGGCATGGCAACCTTTCTTTCCGGGATCCTGCAGTGGTACACGGGCGGCATGCCGATCACCACCGGCTTGTCACTGGCCTTGCAGGATTTCGGTTCGTTGACATGGTGGGGGATTCCGCGGTTGGTCTTCCTGCTCATCCCCGTCATCGCCATCGCTTGGTATCTGCTGGAACACACGCCTTTCGGTCGCGAGCTGACGGCAATTGGCTCGAATGCCCGGGCTGCCCACATGGTCGGCATCGGGACGAAGCGAGTCATCTGGACCAGCTTCCTGCTCAGCGGTGCCATTGCCGGAATTGCAGGGGTCCTGCTCACCGCGCGCTCCGGCGGCGCCGACCCATTGACCGGACCCGGGCTGATGTTTCCCGTGCTTGCTGCCGTTTTCCTCGGAAAAACAACGATCCGACCTGGGCAGGCGAACGTCCCTGGAACGATCATCGGCGTGTTGTTCGTGGCCTTCACCGTGAGCGGCCTGAGCATCGCCGGGGCACAAGCATGGGTCGGGCCGGTCTTCAACGGCGTGGCGCTTGTTGGCGCCATTGCCCTCGCAACCTACTTCGGCCGCCGCAGAACACCGGCGTAGGATTCCGGTTGCCCAACATCCGGGCGGAGCGATTACTTGGTTCCAGTGGGTAAGTGAAACGGGCCGGGTGACGGTTCAGGCGTGCGGCGGACCGCCCATACGGTGTGGTCTGCCGCGACGCCGCGACGGGCGACCGGAGATGTCATCCACCAGATGCACCAGGGTTTCGCGTAGCCACCGGTGGCCGGGATCGGTCTCATTGCGTGCAGTCCACACCATGGTTTCCCGCACGGGCTCAAGGCGGATCGGTGGTTCCAATAGACGTAGTTCGACCTCGCCTGCCACAAGAAGCCCAAGTTTTTCATGTATCAGCGACATCAAACGGGTGCCACGGAGCAAGAACGGTGCGAGGGTCATGCTGGTGGTCAATTCCACGTTGCGTCCGACGCCGAGTGCGTCCAGTTGCATCTCGGCAAGTGAGGGCAGCCCTCCCACTCGCGTGGCTAGATAGGGTAGCGCGGAGAATTCTTCCTCGGTGATGGATTCACCCACATCCGGATTGTCGATGGCAACCGCACAGACGTATCGATCCGTGAAAAGGGGTGCGTGATGGTGCTTCCCGTAGTCGGGCATGGCTCCGGCTGGGACGATCAACAGGTCCACATCGTTCGCCGCAATCCGTTCGGCGAAGTCTGCACCCAACGGCTGGATGTGGAGCCGGACGCCTGGAGCGTCTTCGGTAAGCCTGACCAACATTTCATGTAGCAGGATGAGGGTTACGTAGTCGCTGGCCATGATGGTGAATTGCCTGGAGTCGCGAGCTGGATCGAATTCCTGGGTTCGGCGTTCCAGTAAGGCCACGACGCTTGCGAGCGTTTCCCGGACGGGTCCGGCCAGTTCCTCGGCAAACGGCGTGGCCACGAATTCCCGTCCTTGGCGGACCAAAATGGGATCGCCGAACAACTTGCGGATCCTACCGAGGGTTGCGCTCATGGCTGACTGCCCCACGGAAAGCCTGGCCGCCGCCCTGGTGACGTTGCGCTCCGCCATGAGGGCGTCGAACGCCACCAGCAGGTTGAGATCGACTCGGCTCAACTCCACGCCATTCATCCGGTTGCCTCGCTTCTTGTGAAAGGTACTTTACGTCAACGTCGCGTAGCCGAGGTGCAGACAACTGAGACAGATGGTTTCCCGAATTCCTGTCAGCTCCGGCTCGAAACGGGGGCGGCCACGCGGCCGTTTGCCCATCACGACCGCCGCATGAGCTACTTCATTTCATCACAGTGACCAGTCGAATCGGCGAATCAAAGACGTGCAGTTGAACCGAAACCGGAATCCGTTAAGCACACACTCGTGGCGAACCCGGACGCTGCTAGGGAAGCCCTTCCCGAAATGCAATCGGCTGCGATATCAGGTCCAAGATGCGCTGCAAACAAGGCATATTCCGCGCGCTGCTCCCCTTGACGCATGCGGCCGTCGACATCGAGAAACCACGGTGGCCTTGGACAGCTTGGCTGCATGTTTGAGTTCGCCGAAGCCGGCAAGCATCGGACCGGCTGTGCGTTGCCGCACGGTACATGTGCCCAAACGATCCTCGTCATCGCGGGTGTAACCGCTTCCAACTTCAATGTGATCTAGGACATACTCATGGGGTGATCGGCAGGCGGCAATTGCCCCAGGTGCCATCCGCGGAACCTTCGGAGGTTGGAAGTGTCTTCATCTCGCCCCAGCAGTGCCAGTATCCAGGAGCGCAAGGGACTCAAGCGCGTGGTCGTTGCATCGATGGCCGGGACGGTCGTCGAGTGGTACGAGTTCTTCTTGTACGCGACAGCAGCAACATTGGTCTTCAACAAGATCTTCTTCCCCGAGTCGGCCAATGAGCTGGACAACATCATCAAGGCGTTCATGACCTACGCCGTTGGTTTCATCGCCAGACCCATTGGCGGCATCGTCTTTGGCCACTTCGGTGACAAGTACGGCCGCAAGCACCTGTTGCAGGTCGCCATCGTGCTGGTCGGGGTCACGACGTTCCTCATGGGCTGCCTGCCGACCTTCGACGCGATTGGCTACGCCGCCCCCGTTCTCCTGGTGGTCTTGCGCTTCTTCCAGGGATTCGCGGTCGGTGGCGAATGGGGCGGAGCGGTCCTTCTGGTCGCCGAGCACTCACCTGACAAGGAGCGCGGGTTCTGGTCCTCCTGGCCGCAGGCGGCGGTGCCCGCCGGTAACCTGCTCGCAACCATCGTGCTGCTGGTGCTCTCCTCGACTCTTTCCGAGGAAGCCTTCCTGGCGTGGGGGTGGCGCATTGGCTTCTGGCTCTCGGTGGTAATTGTTGCAGTCGGCTACTACGTGCGCACCCGGATCTCCGACGCCCCGATCTTCCAGGAGGCCAAGGCCGAGCTGGAGCAGAACGCGGAAGCCGGCTACGGCGTCGCCGAGGTCTTCCGCCGCTACCCGCGCGGCGTGTTCACCGCCATGGGCCTGCGGCTGGGCGAGAACATCCTCTACTACATGGTGGTGACGTTCTCGATCACCTACCTGAAGACGCAATTGAAGATGGACACCTCAACCATCCTGCTGTTGATGCTAGTGGCACACGCGATCCACTTCGCCGTAGTTCCGGTGATCGGTCGCTACACGGACAAACTGGGCCGTCGACCCGTGTACGCGCTGGGCGCCTCGCTCATGCTGGTGTGGGGATTCGTGGCCTTCCCGCTGTTCAACACGCAAAACGACTTCGTGATCCTGCTGGTCGTCGTTGCGGGCCTGTTGGTCCACGGTCTGATGTACGCCGGGCAGCCGGCCATCATGGCCGAGATGTTCCCGACCCGCATGCGTTACTCCGGCGTTTCGCTGGGCTACCAGGTGACCTCGATCGTGGCCGGCTCGATGGCGCCGATCATCGCCACCTTCCTGCTGAGCATCTACGGGTCGTGGGTGCCGGTGGCCATCTACATCGGCATTGCGGCCATCATCACCCTGGCCGTCGTGTACTCCATGCGTGAAACCAACGGCATTTCCCTTCACGACATCGACGCGGCCGACAGGGCCCGGACGATCGTGATCAACACCGAGGCGACCGAGGCCGCCGCCCGGGACAGCGTCAAGTAGCCGCGCCGCCGCCAGCGGTGCAACAACCATGCCTGCGGGAAGCGGCCGTCGCCGCTTCCCGCAGGCATTGCTGCATCGCGGGGCTCCTAGGAGGTGGCCTCGCGCATGGCTGCGACCGCCGCCAGGACCGCCGGGTTCCGCAGCGCCTCCTCGCGTCCCACCACCCAGTAGGTGGCGGCGTGCGCGTAGTCGCCGGGCAGCAGGCGGACCAGGTCGGGATCGAGGTCTGCCAGGAAGTCGGGCAGGATCCCGATCCCGGCCGCGGCCTTGGTCGCCGCGATGTGGGAGAACACGCTGGTGGAGGTGATGCCCCGGGGCATCGGCGGCAGCGACTCGGTCGCGCTGTCCAGCTCGTCGATGGTCAGCGAGGATTCCACGTAGTAGTTCAGCCGGTGCGACACCAGCTCGGCGATGCCCCGCGGTTCCTCGTGGCTGGCCAGGTACTCGCGGGAGGCGTAGAGCCCTAGGTGGTAGGTGAGCAGCTCGGTCGCCACCGCCTTGTGCACGTGGGGCTTGCCCACGACCACCTCCAGGTCGACGCCCGAGCGGGTCTGCCGTGCCCGCTGCGTTGCACTCATGAGTTCGACGGCCAGCCGCGGGTGCCGGCGCTGCAATGCGGCCATGGCAGGGGTGGCGAAATGCGCGGCGAAGGCGTCGGGCACCCCGATGCGAACGGTCCCGGAGAGTTCGCCGCTGTCGCGTGACTCGGTGAGGCCCGAGACCGCGCGTTCGATGTCCTCGGCGGCCCCCAGCGCGCGCCGGCCCAGGTCGGAGACCTCCCAGCCGGCGGGCGTGCGCGTGAGCACGCGGCCGCCCATGGCCTTCTCGAGCGCGGCTATGCGACGCGACACCGTCGAGTGGTTCACGCCCAGCACGTCGGCCGCGGCGGTGTAGCGCCCGAGCCGCGCCACCGAGAGAAAGGTAATCAGGGATTCCAGGTGATGGTGATCGATGCTGCGTTCCATGCACTCATTGTGCGTTGATGCACATGAATGGTGCAAACCTGGGCTGGTCGTGTGCGTTGAACGAGAGGACTTTGGCCCATAGTGTGGTGGTCATCACGGCCCGAGCGGGCAGACCACGGCGCAGGAGGAAATCATGGCAGTTTATGGCTGGATCGGACTCGGGAACATGGGCGGTCCGATGACCGCGAATCTCGTTACTGCAGGGCACCAGGTCAAGGGTTACGACCTGAACCCGGACGCCTGCATCGCTGCGAAGGAAAGCGGTGTCGAGATCGTGGGCAGCATTGCCGAGGCCGTGCAGGGATCCGACGCGGTCTTCACCATGTTGCCCAAGGGCGAGCACGTGCGCGCCGTATATGAGGGCGGGAACGGGATCTGGGCGACAGCGGGCGCCGACACCCTGTTGCTGGACAGCTCGACGGTCGACATCGAGACCTCGCGCTTCTGCCACGAGGGCTCCAACGCACGCGGCCTGAAGTTCGTCGACGCGCCCGTCTCCGGAGGCATCTCCGGCGCCGCTGCGGGAACCCTTGCCTTCATGGTCGGGGGACTGGCCGAGCACACCGCCGAGGCTGTGGGGCACATCAAGCCTATGGCGGGCAAGACCATTGTCGCAGGCGCCGCGACGGCAGGCATTGCCGCCAAGATCTGCAACAACATGATGCTCTTCATCGACCTGATGGCCTCGGCCGAGGGTTCCCAGCTGGCCGAAAAGCTGGGCCTGGATCCCAAGGTCTTCTGGGAGATCGCCTCGGTCTCCTCCGGACGTTCGTGGGCACAACAGACCTGGTACCCGGTGCCGGGCGTCATTGACAGCGCGGCGGCCAACAACAACTTCGACGCGACGTTCCGGGTGGACCTGGCCCGCAAGGATGTCGGGCTGGCCCTGGACGCAGGGGAGATGACCGGGGTCAAGCTCCCCGCCGCGACCCTGGCGCGCGAGCACTTCGATGCGCTGATCGCCGAAGGCCTCGGAGAGAAGGACTGCTCCCTGATCGTGAAGAACGTTTCCCCCGACGGCACCGTTGCCGGCTACACCCAGGAGAAGAACTAACCATGTCGCAAACCCTTGAACACCTGGCCGTATCCACGATCGGCCACCACATCGGCGGCAAGTCCATCGCCGAATCCGAACGCTTCGGCCCGGTCTACAATCCGGCAACCGGCGAACAAACCGGACAGGTTGCGCTCGCCAGCGCACAAACCGTCCGCGATGGGGTGAAGACCGCTGCCGCCGCCCAGCGGGGCTGGCGCCGACTGGGCCTGGCCAAGCGCAGCCAGATCCTCTTCAAGGTCCGCCAGCTCATCGACGAGCGGCGCGGCGAACTCGGCGCCATCATCACCGCCGAACACGGCAAGGTGCTCTCCGACGCCGACGGGGAGATCGTGCGCGGCCTGGAGAACGTGGACTTCTGCACCGGGCTGATGCACCACCTCAAGGGCGAGTACGCCGAGCAGGTGGCCACCGGCGTCGACGTGCACCAGACGCGGCAGCCGCTGGGCGTGGTCGCCTGCATCACCCCGTTCAACTTCCCTGCCATGGTCCCGCTGTGGATGATCACCACCGCCATCGCCGCCGGCAACGCCGTGATCCTCAAGCCCAGCGAGCGCAACCCCTCGGCCGCCAACTGGATCGCCGCGATCTTCGAGGAGGCGGGCCTGCCCGCCGGGATCCTGAATGTCGTGCACGGGGACAAGGAGGCCGTCGATGAGATCCTGGCAAACCCCGGGATCACCGGTGTCTCCTTCGTTGGATCCACCCCCATCGCCAAGTACGTGTATGCAACCGCGGGTGCCAACGGCAAGCGGGTCCAGGCGCTGGGAGGTGCCAAGAACCACATGGTCGTCATGCCCGACGCCGACCTGGACGCCGCGGCCGATGCCGCGATCTCCGGGGCCTACGGTTCGGCCGGCGAGCGCTGCATGGCCGTTTCGGTGGTGGTTGCGGTCGGTTCCATTGCGGACGATCTGGTCGCGAAGATCTCCGAGCGCGTCCCCGGCCTGAAGGTCGGCGACGGCACGGACCCGGACTCGGAAATGGGGCCGCTGATCACCGCCGCCTCGCGGGACCGGGTGGCTGGATTCATTGCATCCGCCCAAGAAGAGGGCGCCGCCGTCCTGGTCGACGGCAGGAACCAGCGCTTCGATTCGAACGGCTTCTTCATCGGCGTTTCGCTCATCGACCATGTGAAGCCCGGCATGCGGGTCTACGACGAGGAGATCTTCGGCCCCGTCCTGGCGGTGGTGCGTGTGGACGACTACGCGCAGGCCGTGGAACTGATCAACTCCAACCGGTTCGCCAACGGCACGGCGGTCTTCACCCGCGACGGCAAGACCGCCCGCGAATTCGAGTTCGACATCGAGGTCGGGATGGTGGGCATCAACGTCCCGATCCCGGTGCCCATCGGCGCCTTCAGCTTCGGCGGATGGAAGGACTCGCTCTTCGGCGACACCCACATGTACGGCCCGGAGTCGTTCAATTTCTACACGCGGCGCAAGGTCGTCACCAGCCGGTGGCCCGACCCGAGTGATTCCCAGATCGAACTGGGATTCCCCACGCACTGAGCGAGGACCCAGTGTAGGAAATGTCGGCAGCCCCGCCTGGGGTTGCCGACATCTTCGGTTCTGGCGCCATGGGCCGGAACCAGCAATCGCTTCCGGATTTCGACAACGCCAAGAGAGGATGACGCGGGATGCCAGAGACGATGAACGCCGTGGTGGTTTCCGAACACGGGGGCCCGGAAAACTATGAGTTTCAGCAGGTCGAGCGGCCGGCGCCAACGGCGGGCCAGGTCCTGGTGAGGTTGAGCGTCGCGGGGGTGAACTACCTCGATGTCGCCCAGCGTAATGGGGCAACCCCGTTGCGGGCCCCGTTCCGTCCGGGCGTCGAGGGCATCGGCGTCATCGAGGCGTTGGGACCGGACGTATCCGGCCTTGAACCGGGGCAACGTGTCGGGTGGCTTGCCGGAGGCCAGGGCAGTTTCTCCGAGTTCGCGGTGGTCGACGCCTCGAAGGTGGTTGCCATCCCCGACGGGATCGACGATTCCACCGGCGTGGCCGCGCTGATGCAGGGAATCACGGCGCACTACCTGGCCCACAACACCTACGCCGTCGGCCCGGGCGACACCGTGCTGGTCCATGCGGCCGCCGGGGGAGTGGGCCAATGGCTGACACAAATGGCAAAGCTAAAGGGCGCGCGGGTCATCGGGACGGTTTCCACGAAGGCCAAGGCGGACGTGGCACTGGCCAACGGGGTCGACGAGGCCATCGGCTACGAGGGATTCGCCGACAAGGTCCGCGAGCTCACCGGCGGGGAAGGTGTGTCCGTCGTCTACGACGGGGTCGGAAAGACGACCTTCGCCGAAAGCCTGCGGGCACTGCGGATACGCGGCACGCTGGTCGCGATCGGCAACGCCAGCGGGCCGATTCCGCCCTTGGACGTGAACGCGCTTGCCGGGCTTGGGTCCCTCTTCGTGACGCGGCCGACCGTGCTCCACCACGTCCGAACGGCCGAGGAAATCTCCGGGCGGGCGTCGGAAATCTTCGGCTGGATCGCATCCGGTGCCATCAAGGTCCCGCACGTGACGCACTACGGCATCACGGATGTCGGCCAGGCCTTCAAGGCCCTGGAATCCCGCGGCACCACCGGGAAGGTGGTCCTGAAGCACCCATCTGGCATTGCTCGGGATTAGCCAGGCGACTCTGGAATCGGCGTCGGCCTGGCGTACGGTGATCGTCCTGCTTCGCACGAGGGCTGAGCATGCTGGCAGGGCAGGCGGCTATTTCAGCCGCCCGCCCCGCCACAGCATTTAGCCCAGGAATCCCCAGGCAAGGATGGCAACGATGTAGACCAAGCCAACCCAGAACATCATGACCACGGTGTAGCCCATGATGTCCTTGAGCTTCAGGCGGGACAGCGCCAGGGCTGGAAGAATCCAGAACGGCTGGACCAGGTCGTTCCAGGCATTGCCGAGCATGACCGACATTGCTGTCTGCGGCATCGAAGCCCCCAGCGTGTGGGCTGCCTCAATCATGAACGGTCCCTGGATGACCCAGTGGCCGCCGCCCGAGGGGGCGAAGAAATTGATCACGAACGAGCTGACCAGACCCCAGAACGGAAGGGATTCGGCGGTGGAGACGTTGACGAACCATCCGGAGATCGTCACAACCAGCCCCGAGCCGGCCATGATGGCCATGATGCCCGCATAGAACGGGAACTGGAGAATGATTCCCGAGACCGTCTTGATGCCCTCGTTGAGCTTATTGACGTAGGCAATCGGGTTGCCCATCAGGATGATGCCCAGGAACAGGATGATGAAGTTGATCAGGTTCAGGTCGACCTTGCCGCCCTGGACCATGTGGAACACGACGTAGAGGATGCCGGCGAGGCCGATGACCATCGAGAGCGTGCGCGACTTGTTCAGCTTGTTGGCAAAGGTGTCCTCGGAGAAATCATCCGTGATCGGCCCCTTGTCTGCCGTGGCAAATAGTCCTGGGTCGATCTCCCGAACAGACTGCCCGGGCTTGGGGTGGAGGGCAGCGTTGAGGATCGGCAGGCTGACCATCACCGCGATGGCCGTGACAACCATGGGAGGTGCGAAAATCGTTTGGTCCAGGCCGATCAGGCCCATGCCTTCCTCGAGGGGGTGCCCCGGGGTGGCGATGGTCAAGGGGATGGTTGCCGAAAGCCCCAAGCCGTACATGGTGAAGCCGGAATAGGCGCTGGCGATAATCAGCGGGTAATGCACGCCCTTGATTTCCGTGGCCAGCTTGCGGGCCACGACGCCGCCGATGACCAGGCCGAAGCCCCAGTTCAGGTAGGAGCCGAAGCCGCCAACCAAGGTGGCCACCACGATGGCGGCCTTCGGAGTGTGCACGCTCGAAACGATGCGATCCAACAATCGGTCCACGACCGGGGAATTGGCAAGCACGAAGCCGGCAGCGAGAATCACTGCCATCTGGGTCGTAAATGCCAGCAGGCCCCAGAATCCTTCGCCCCAGTTCAGCACCGCATCGACAGGGTTCTGGCGCTGGATGGCGAAGGCCAGGACGAAAGTCAGCAACGTCAGGACGACGGCGAAAACGAAGGGATCGGGCAGGTACCGGCGCATCAACTCGGTGAAGAACCCGGTAATTTTCTGCATGACCCCTGTATTGGCCGGGGTCTGGGCCTTGAGCTTGTTACTCATTGATTTCCTTTGCGGTGTGATTCAGGCGTTTCATCAGTTCTTCGTCGCGCCAGCGGACGCGGTCTTCCCAATGGTCCAGGGGCAGGAGTGCCCGGCGTTGGGCGGCAACGGTGGCCACCAGCCCGGGATGCCAAGGGTCGTCTTGGCCGCGTTCGGCACCCATCCGGGCGTAGGCCGGGCCCATCTTGGCGGCATGCGATTCAATGCCGCCGCGGGTGTTCAGGTCCACCGTCTCGAACGGCCCCATGAAGCACCAACGGCGCCCGAGTCCCTCGCGGACCACGGTGTCGATGTCCTCGACGCTGGCGACCCCGTCCCGGACCAGCGCATAGGCTTCGCGCAGCACGGCGCCCTGCAGGCGGTTGAAGACAAAGCCCTCGGGCTCGCCGTGGACCACCACCGGGGAAAGGCCCGCGGCGGCATACAACTCCCGTGCCACCGCGAGGGTGGCGGTGGAGGTGAATGCCGTCGGCGCCAATTCGATGACGGGAATGAGGTACGGCGGGTTTCCCGGATGGGCCACCAGGCAGCGTTCGCTGCCGGGCAGTCCGGCAGCGAACGCCCCGGCGGCCAATGCGGAACTGGAGCTGGCCAGCACGGTTTCCGGTGCTGCCAAGGCATCTAGTTCGGCGAAGAGGAAACGCTTGATGGCCAAGTGCTCCGGTGCACATTCCTGAACCAGCGCTGCCCCCTCGAGGGCCTTTGCCAATGAGTCGGTGGTGGCGATGCGTCCCAATACCGAGTCCGCATCCTGTTCCAGCAGGCCATGCCGGGCCAGGGCGGCCAGACGGGCGGATACCTCGGGGAATACCGATTTCCGGCGTGAGGCATCGGGGTCGGTGAGCTTCACCGGATGCCCGGCACGGGCAAACACCAGGGCGAATGCGACGCCGATGCTCCCGGCGCCGACGATGGCGACCGGGGACTTGGCGGCAGTCGGCTCAGACACCGGAGTGCCCCACGGTCATGCCGCCGCAGACATAAAGGGTCTGCCCGGTGACGAACCCCGAGCGGTCATCAAGAAGGTAGGAGGCTGCGTGGGCCACGTCGGCCGCGCTGCCCATGCGCTTGACGGGGATTCCTTCGATGATGGCCCGGGTTCGTGGGGCACCGGCGGGGTTGGCCTTGTTGAACAGGTCCGTGGCGATGGGCCCGGGTCCGAGGGCATTGGCGGTGATCCCGAACTCACCCAGTTCGAGGGCCCAGACGCGGGTCAGGCCGATCAATGCCGCCTTCGTGGCCGCGTAGGCCGAGCGCATTTCCTTGCCCAGTGCGGCGCGGGACGAGATGGAGACGATCCGGCCGAAACCGGCATCCCGCATGCCCGGCAGCAGTGCCTGGGTGACCTGCATTGCGGTGCGCAGGTTCAGCGAGAAGGCGGCTTCAAGCTCGGTGAGCGTCTGCTCCCCGGCGGAGGCCGGGAAGACTGCGCCCACGTTGTTCACCACGCGGGTGATTGGCCCGCCAGCGAGCGCTTGCTCGAGGGCGGCCGCGGTGGAATCCGGATCGGAGAGATCGGCAATGATGCCATCCCCGGCACGGTCGACGACCACCGGGTCGTAGCCGTCAACGCGGGCGCGTTCGACGATGGCTGCGCCGATGCCGGCTGCGCCGCCGGTAACCAGGATGCGGGGGCGGATGAGTTCAGGCATGGGGTATGACTCCCTTGGGGTGCGGATCGGGGGGACCGGGCGGTGCCGGGTCAGGTGGTGGCGATGGGGGTTAGCGGGGAGCCGGCGGCACCGGGCAGGTTCAGCGGGGCCGCAGTGAGCAGGAACCGCGACCGGCCGGACTTGCGCAGGTGCGCGGCCAGCGGCGATAGGCGCCACAATTCGCCCAGATGGACGCCAAGCTTGAACAGGCAGTGTTCGTGCAGCGGCAACACCGAATAGGGGGCCGGAGCCGGCGTGGCCGGGTAGAGCTCTACCGCGTAGTTGTCCGCCGCGATGGCGGCGACACCCGAATCGGTGATCCACCTCAGCAGCTTCGCGTCACGGCCGTCGAGCACCGCACCATAGTGGTGCAGGATCGCGGGGTCGGGGTTTCCACCCATGGAGAGCACCTTTTCCGCATAACCGGTGTGCAAAACCAGGATGTCTCCGGGCTCGACCTCGATGGCATCGGTCTCCATGATCCGCTGCAGGGTATCGAAGCCGACCACGGTGTGTGCCTCGCCCAGGTGCGCGGCAAGGTCGATCATCACGGCCCTGCCCTGGACGGGGCGTTCTGCCATGGAACCAATGCCCAGCACACCTGCACTGGAGGTGGTGTGCCGGTGGAGGGTGTCGAAGCCGGCATCCTCGGCGTCCTCGGGGCCGCGGACCTCGATCCCGGCCCGGAATCCGTTGTAGTACACCGGCTCGGGGATGCCGTCTCCGTCGGCGTCAAAGAGCGATCCGACATGCGAGAGTGCATCCCACTGCGTCGAATACTGCAGGTGCAGCACCGCAAGGTCGTCGTTCATCACGTCGGAGGATCCGGGATGGATGTCATCCAACCGGCAATTGAAGTTCACGTTTCCTCCGCGCAGGTTGGGGCGCAGAACTGGCGGGAGGCGGTTGGGATTCAGCGCGGTGCCGCCGGGCAGATCCAGTGGCAGGCTGAGCGCAAAGGTGTTGCAGTCGAGAACCTCGGCCAGTCCCTCGCGGACCTTTTGGGCGGTCAACAGGTTGAGCCGGCCCAGATGGTCGTCGGGGCCGAAGTCGCCCCAGGTCGAACCCTCGGGCCGATTGACCCAGCGCGGGTTCCCCCGCCGGGTCGCGGGCAATGCATTGTCCATGCCGGTGCGCCTTTCCGAAGTCGTTCGTGCAAATGTCCGTGCAAGTGGTCGACCGCACAAGGGGTTATGACCCACGGCACGTCATACAGGATGCGCTGACTTTTGATGCCTGTCCAATAAACAATCGATCACTCATCATGAATGAATTCTTATAAGCTGTGTCCATGGAGCTCAAACACGTCAGGGCCTTCCTCATGGTGGCCGAGGAATTGCACTTCGGGCGTGCATCCAATCGCCTGCGGATTGCCCAGCCGCAACTGAGCCAATGGATCAGGCGGCTCGAGGAAGACCTGGGCTGCCAGCTTTTTGATCGAAGCACCCGATCAGTCAGCCTGACGGAACAAGGGTTCGCCGTCCTGGAACCCGCCCGCGAGATGCTCTTAAGTGCCCGCCGGGTCGAGTTGGCAGCCCGGCTTCAAGGGCCGGGCGCGGTTGGGCTCGTCCGCGTTGGCTATGCGGGGGCCAGCAGCCGGGAGGTCCTGCCACTGATCGCCCGGAACGTGCGGGCCCAGGAGCCGGGCATCGAATTGAACCTGCAATCGATGATCTATGCCGGTTTCACCCCGGGTATGGTGGCCGCCGGTGACCTGGAGATCGGCTTTTCACGGCTGCCCATGGAACACCCGGGCGTTGAATCCAGGATCTTCACCTACGAACGGATCTTGGCAGCACTTCCAAGCGACCACCCTCTGGCCATGGGGAAGCAAATCAAGCTGGCGGACCTTGCCGATGAGCCCTGGGTCATGTTCCCGGCCACTCGCGGATCCACCGTCCGCGACGCCGGAATGCGGCTCGCCCGCGAAGCCGGATTCACCCCGCGCGTGGCCCAGGAAGCCCCGGACTCATACGCGATCCTCGGGTTGGTGGCCGCCGGGGTCGGGGTGACGCTGACGGTTTCATCGGTGAAACACATCGCGACCCCCGGGATGGTCTTCCGTGAGCTGGCAGGCGGACCGATCCATCTTGCGGCAATCATCATCTGGCGCAAGAACCCGAGCCGGGCCACCGCCAGGGTCCTGGAAATCATGGAGGAACTGCTTCCAACCCCGGATCCCCCGGACGGCCAAGTGCTCGGATAGGTGAAGCCGGGAACCAACACCTCGGGCGCGGTCCAAGGCAAACCTGCCCGTCGCCCCGAGGCGGTCAGCGGGATCTTAACGCGCGGTTCACCTTGCCGTGGCCGCATGGTTGCTCCGGGAAGGCAACGTGGTGGGTGTCCGTCCCCGACACCGAAGGATCCACACCATGAAGCTACGCACCATCACCCTTGGAACACTCACCGTTTGCCTGGCCGCCGGACTCGCAGTCCCGGCCGTTGCCGCGCCGGTCGTGTCCCAGGACAACGAGTCGCCCATCCTGATCGGCCACCGCGGTGCCGCGGGCGTCGCACCTGAAAACACCCTGGCCGCCGTCAAGGCCGGCAGCCAGTCGGGTGCCGACTTTGTCGAGATCGACATCCAGCTGTCCAGCGACGGCGTTCCGTTCATCTTCCACGACGAAACCCCGGCCCGCACGACCAACGTCGCCGACGTCTTCCCGGAGCGGGTCAACGACCCGATCACCTCCTTCAGCTGGAATGAGCTGCAGCAGCTCGACGCCGGATCCTACTTCTCGGCCGACTTCGCCGGCGAGAAGATCCCGCACTTCGACGCTGTCGCCGACGTTCTCACCGGGGAAACCGGCGTGTTCATCGAGATCAAGTCCCCGTCCAAGTCCCCGGGCGTCGAGCAGATCGTCGCCGATGCACTGGCCACCGATGCCGAGTGGAGCGCGCTGGACCGGGCAGGCAAGATCGAGGTCCTGGGCTTTGACGCCACGTCGAACAAGCTGTTCGCCGAGCTGGCCCCGGAGGTCCCGCTGCAGCAGTTGACCGGCACCGTCCCCGGCGCAGAGGTCCTGGCCGACTACGCAACCTATGCAGATTCGTTCGGCACCAGCTACCGCACGCTTGACGCCGCAGGCGCCGAGCGCGTCAAGGATGCAGGACTGGGTCTCGGCGTCTACACCGTGAACTCCACCGAAGCGGCGGATGCAGCCCTGGAACTGGGCGTCGAGCGCCTCACCGGTGACTTCCCGGAGCAGATCAACCGCCATCTGGCGGGCCAGAAGGTGTTCCCGTCGAACGACGGCGTGGTCGTCTCCGGTGCCCTGAACGACGCACCGGGCAATGACCTGCAGCCGGAAACTGGCGAACACGTCGTCCTGGCCAACACGGGCAAGCGCACCATCGACGTCAGCGGCTACGTGCTGCGCGATGCAGCGAACAACCTGATGCAGATCGGCGAGGGCTACGTGCTGGCTCCGGGCGCAGAATTGCGCGTGTACTCCGGTCCGGGCACCAACAGCGCCGACGCGTTCTACCTGGACGGCGCAGCAATCCTGAACAACGGCGGCGACGCGCTCGGCCTCTGGAACGCCAAGGGCAAGCTGATGGACACCTTCTCCAACTAATTCCGGCCGCTTAACCAGCCGCCCAAAGACGGCCGTGCCCGCCCCAATCGCTCTAGGGGTGGGCACGGCTTTCCTGCGCCTGCCTACAATTCACGCACATCGCGCCGGATCGGATGGTCCTCGGGAACCTGCACCACGACGATCCGGGTGCCGTCCGGGTCCTGGATCCATCCCTCGATGAGTCCCCACGGTTCAGTCAGTGCCTCCCGAACGACGGTCACTCCGCGCCCCGCCAACCGCAGGAGCTCGGCCTGCACGTCGCGGACCTGCACCCACAACACCAGGGAGGAGGCGGTGCCCGCCTCGCGGGCACCCGAAACCTCGAGCAGGCCGTTGCCCAGGAAGAACACCATGCCGTGATGCTCGGCCGTGCCGAACTCGCGGGACACCGCCAGGCACAGCACGTCGCGGTAGAAGCCCTGGGTCTCGGGCAGGTTCACGGGCCGCAGCAGCACCCGGCTTGAGAGGATTTCCATGGGTCCCAATCTACCGGTGGTGCCGGCGCCTAGCGCCAGGGAACCGTAAACCCGGCCGCGGCGGAGGGCTCCAAGTCGATGCCCTCGGTGTCGTGCAGCAGGCCGAGGAATGCCATCTTGTGCTCGTCGGTGACGGCCACATAGCCGACGATCAGGTGTTGTAGGTGCTCGCCACCCAGCCGCGAGCGACGGCCCACGGCCAGCCCGTCCGCGGCGGATGTCATTCAGAGTGGTACTGGATCTCACGAGAGACCGGTCAATCCCTTAAGGCCGCTGTGCCGGTTCCCGGAATCAGGGGAACCGGCACAACCTCTCGGGTCTGCTGATGGCCTTTAGCTGGCGATGTTCGCCATGACGTGCTTAATCCGGGTGTAGTCATCAAGCCCATACATCGACAGGTCTTTCCCGTAGCCCGACTGCTTGAATCCGCCGTGCGGCATCTCAGCAACTAGCGGGATATGCGTGTTGATCCAAACCGTTCCAAAGTCCAATTCGCGGCTCAAGCGCATTGCTCGGCCGAAGTCGGTGGTCCACACTGACGAGGCAAGGCCGTAATCGACATCGTTCGCCATGGCCATTGCCTCGTCCTCGGACTCAAAGCTCTGGACGCTGATTACCGGGCCGAAAACCTCGTTCTGCACCAGATCATCGTCCTGGCGCAAGCCGCTGACGACGGTGGCGGCATAGTGGAAGCCGGATTCGCCCAGACGTCGACCCCCGGCATTGACTACCGCATGCGCCGGCAGCGAGTCGATGGCGCGCTGCACCCTTTCAAATTGCGCCGCATTGTTCAGCGGAGGGAGCATGGCGTCCTCATCATCCAAACCCTTTTCGTAGGCGGTTGCAACGTTGTCGGCCTGTTCCGCGAGGAGGGCAACGAATTTGTCGTGCACTCCCGACTGGCACAGGACCCGAGTGGCAGCGGTGCAGTCCTGGCCGGCATTGAAGTACCCGGCGATAGCGATAGTCTCTGCGGCGGCGGTGATGTTGGCATCATCGAAGATCACCACCGGTGCCTTGCCGCCCAACTCAAGGTGTACCCGTTTGACGTCAGCCGCTGCAGAGGTTGCAACACTAATTCCCGCTCCCACTGAGCCGGTAATAGCGACCATGGCTGCGGTGGGGTGTTCCACGATGCCCTTGCCGGTATCGCGATCCCCGCAAATCACGTTGAAGACTCCCGCGGGAAGGAATTCGGACGCAATCTCCGCCAACAACAAGGTCGATTCGGGAGTTGTATCACTCGGCTTGAGCACAATAGTGTTGCCGCCAGCCAAAGCCGGCGCAATCTTCCAGACTGCCATCATCATCGGGTAGTTCCATGGAGTGATCTGCCCGATGACGCCCACGGGTTCACGTCGAATCCACGAGGTGTGATCGGTCATGTACTCACCGGCGGATTTACCTTCCAGGATGCGTGCAGCACCGCCAAAGAAGCGCAAGTGGTCGACCATCCCGGGGATCTCCTCACTGGCTACCAATGCTCTCGGTTTGCCGCAGCTGCGGGACTCCAATGTAATGAATTCGTCCTGCCTTGCTTCCACTGCATCGGCAAGTCGAAGCAGGGCCAGTTGACGTTCGGCGGGCGTGGTACGGCGCCAAGTGATGAAGGCGGCCTGCGCGGCGGAGAACGCAGCGTCAATGTCTGCCGGTCCAGAAAGGGGCGATGTGCCGTAGACGTTGCCGGTGAAAGGATCGACCAGGTCGATGGATGATTTATCCTCGGACTCGACGTAGTTCCCATTGATGAAGTTCTTGAGGACGAGTTTTTCGCTCACGTTTGGTTCCTTTGAGGTTGTTAGTGCTTATATGAATGGTTGTGGGGGCGAACTGCGATTAGGTATGCCGGCGTCGGGGCTTGGGATCGGCGGTCAAGCGCACTCGGGTGCGCAGTCGGTCGACCATGAGGGCAAGGACCAGCAAGGCGCCAAGCAGGATGTCCTGCACGTAGCTTTGGACGCGGATCAGGTCCATGCCGTTGCTGAGAAGGATGATGAATAGGGCTCCCATGAAGGCACCGGACACCTTGCCTTCGCCGCCGTTGAGTGCGATACCGCCAATGACCGCGGCGATGATGGACTCCATGGGGAACTGCAGGCCGATATTTGCTTCGCCGCTTGAGATGCGGGCGGTCATCAGGACTCCGACCAGCGCAGCAAGTACGCTTCCAGTGATCATGAGCTTCAGAAGTGTCGACTTAACATTGACGCCCGCATGGTGGGCAGCATGTTCGTTACCGCCGACGGCGAAGGCCCTACGGCCCAGCCGCGTCCAGTTGAACAGGACATAGGCGCCAGCCAACACCAGCAACATGATAAACGTGGAGAAAGGGAGGCCCATGACCATGGAGCTTCCGTAAGCGCGGGTAAAGGCCTGGGGCAGTCCTGTAATCGGAACTCCACCGGTTAGCATCAACGCGACGCCTACTGCAGCAGAGCCCGTGCCAAGCGTCACCATGAATGAGGAGATCTTGAATATCGCAATCAGCACCCCGTTGATTGAGCCGACGATCAAGCCGACGGCCAGGCCGGCGAGTATGCCCATTAGCGGCGAGGCGTCGCCCCGTGAAAGCACCATGGCGCAGACAACAGAGGACAGCGCCACGGTTCCGCCATTGGACAGATCATAATTCTTGGTCACCAGGTACATCATCTGGCCGATCGCGATGATCCCCAGGAAACTGACCTGCCGCATCACGTTAACAATGTTTCCGGAGGAGATGAAACGAGGTTCGGCGAGAGCGAACCCCACCACGAGGAGAATTAAGAGGATCGGCAAGATTCCGTAGGCCACGAAAGTCTTCCTGGCAAGCGAATGGAACGAAAAGCCGGAGAGACGATACTCCCGTGGATCGGCCATCGGGAACGTTGTAACGACGGGTTTGTCTTTGAGAATGCTCATGCTGTGGCCTCCGCTGTGTGGTGGAAGAACCAAGGAAGCAGGTTCTCCTCAGTCAGGTCTGATCCGGTGAACTCACCGACGATGCGCCCCTCTGTGATCACATATGCCCGATGGACTAAGTTGACGATCTCGGGCAGGTCGCTCGAGATCACGAGTACGGCTGCTCCCGCATGCACAAGATCAGCAATCGCCTGGTAGATCTCGCATCTTGCGCCCACGTCCACTCCGGTGGTCGGCTCGTCAAAGACGTGCAAGTCGTAGACACGGCTGAAACCGCGAGCCAGCACTATCTTTTGCTGGTTTCCTCCGGAAAAAGTGCCAGGCAATGACGTGGTTCGCATGGGCCGCAGGGCCAACCGCTCAAGAATCCTGTCTGCCGCGCGGGCTTCCGTGCCGCGTTTGAGCATCGGCCCCCTTGCATAGGTGTCCAAAGCCGAAAGGGAAGCATTTTCCCGTGCTGACCGCGTCGGTACCAATCCTGCCTTCTTGCGGTCCGACGGATAGTGGATGATCCTGTCATCGACACGGCCCCGAGGCCCTCGGGAGGTGAGCTCACGGCCGTTGAGCATGATGCGGCCGCGATGATGTCGCGCGAGTCCGAAGATTGTTTCTCCGACGTCGGCTTTACCGGAACCAACGAGTCCGGTTAGTCCGACAATTTCGCCTGGCCTGATGCTCATCGATACCCCGTGCAACCCGGGTCCGTGGACGTCCTCCAGCACAAGTCCTCCGACTCCCGGATTGTGGGCGATGGCCGGGAAAAGCGCTTCAACCTTTCGTCCTGTCATCAAGGTGACGAGTTGATTGTCGTCGACTGCGTCGAGAAAGGAAGTCTGCACGAGCTTACCGTCGCGCAGAACGCTGATGTCGTCGCCGATGATGCGTAGCTCTGACATGCGGTGCGTGATGTAGATGATGGCCAGTCCCTCGGATTTCAGCCGACGGATTGTTTCGAACAGCCTGGCCGTTTCCTCTTCAGTTAGCGACGCGGTCGGCTCATCGAAGATCACGAGACGGGCCTCGTCCTGCACCGACTTCGCGATCTCGATGATTTGTTGCTCCGCCCGGCTGAGGTCCCCGGCATGGGTACAAGGGTCTATCGGCGACGCAACCCGTGCTAGCGCTGCGGCTGCCTTGGCGCGCATGGTGCGCCGGCGCAGGAACCATCCGTAGGTTTCTTCGCGGCCGATGTTCAAGTTCTCCTCGATGGTAAGCTGCGGCACCAATGCCGGCTCCTGGAAAACCGTCGAGATCCCGGCTTGACGGGCCGCTAGAGGGGAACCGATCGAACACGGCTTTCCGTTGATTTCGATGGTTCCGCCATCGGCCCGATGAACACCGGCCAATAAATTGATGAGCGTCGACTTCCCCGCGCCGTTCTCCCCGAAGAGCACGTGTACGCGGCCTGGATGGAAATCAATATCGACCGAGTCCAACGCGGTGAAGCCTTGGAATTTCTTGGTCAGTCCGCGCACCCGCACCGTGGGGGCTTGTGTCATGGTGAACATCGGGATGCCTACTTCGCCTCGACGGTGAAGACGGGACGGTAGCCCTCAGGTGGCAAATTCAGTTCCTTGACCAACGAATCAAGATTGTCATAATCCTTGCCTGCCGCCCGGCCGCATATGACGTTGGCCGTGGTTCCGACGTAGCTGCCACCCACGAACGGCTTGTTCTCAAGTACCCGAAGCGCCATGTCGACGGCGATGCGCGAGAGAACCAAGTCGTTGCCGGCGCTGGAACAAGTGGCTTTCCCCGAACTCAGCAGCGAGTGCACTTCAGGGGTGAAGTAATACGAGGCAGTGTTGATCTTGTCTGCCAATCCACGTTCGGCTAGCGGCCCGACCGCAGCGTCTACGGTGGTGGCACTGCCGATGATGTAATTCATTTCAGGGTAGGCGCCCAATGCGTTTTCGATGAGGTTCAACTGTGCATCCTTGCCGGTATCGCCGTACTGCACACCCAGCATCTCCACATCCCCGCCTGCGGATTCCTTCTTGAAACAAGACATGAGCTGTTCAAGGGAACCTACACC
Organism: Paeniglutamicibacter sp.; assembly: GCF_046714615.1. NCBI lineage: Bacteria > Bacillati > Actinomycetota > Actinomycetes > Micrococcales > Micrococcaceae > Paeniglutamicibacter > Paeniglutamicibacter sp. The sequence goes on along the minus strand of NZ_JBKKAP010000126.1, from coordinate 80,922 downwards.
TGCCGGACCGGGGAACCACACCGCGCGGACCTTCTTTCCGGTTTCCTTAAGATGGCGCCCGAGGTTGCCGCCCAGCGTGCAGTAGTCAAAGAGTGCCCGGCCAGCCACCGACTCACTGGTGACACCATTGATTGCATCGATCACCGGTATACCCTGTGCCGCAATTTCTTCAATGCGGGTATTGAGGGCCTCATTGCTGACGGCGCCGGCGATGATCGCATCGGCGCCTCCGGCTGCGCAGTTGGATAGCTGGTCCAGTTGATTGGAGATTTCGGTGTAACCGCCTGCCTCGTATGTCTGGAGGGCGACGCCCATGCGTTGTGCCTCGGATACCATCGCAGCGTTCTGTCCGACCCAATAGGGGTCCTTCACATGCGGTAAGACGGCACAAATGCTCCATTTTTCGGTTAAGTCGGACGGGGCAAGTGGAGTGTAGACGCCGGGGGTTCGCGCTCCTTCACAGCCCGGCGTCTGGCAATCGATCACCTCGATCGGCACGGCCCAGTCCTGGGCGGTGGCCGCCAAGGCCAGAGTGTCCGGGCTGTTCTTGGCCGGGTCGGCGAAGACTCCTGCTGCTTCGGCCACCACTGGTTCCGGAGCTGGTCGTTCCGCCCCAGCAGTGTCGCCGACTTGGGAGCATCCACCCAATACGACGGCTAGAGCAAGGGCTAATGGTGCAATGCCGGTACGCGATCTCTTGTTCATTTCGCTTCGATCCTTTGGGGACTAGGTGTCAAATGGATTCGTATTGGAAGTCAGTGCTGGCCAGGCCATGCGGGTTGGGCCCATAGACACCAACCATTCGTGCAAATTTCGGGGCGCTGTACCGGGCAAGCTGTCCGCCGGCGATTTCGATGGAGTCACCGGCGTGCAAGACCACGCGTTCCCCGGCGGCCTCGACGATTAGCTCTCCTGCAACCACAAAATTGAACTCCGTGTGCGGGTGCCTGTCGGTCCAAGCAGCACGTTCGAGTTCCCATGTCGAGAGGATGGGGTCGTTCCACGATCCACTCTGCGGCGAATTCGTGATGAATCGACCCCGATTGCGTTCCCATTCCGGACGCTGGTGAAGATTTGGGCCATCCGGCCAAGTCTCTACGCCTGTGAAACCCGGCAAATGCTCCAGTGGGTCTTCCGCGGTTGGATCTACCGGATGGATTTCTAGGTCGCTGTCTAACGGCCAGTACTCGAAACCGGTTGACGCATCTCCCGCCGGGTTCGGACCGTATACGCCTATCATCCTGGCGTATACAGGTGCCCAATAGCGGCCCATCCGTCCTGCGGGTACACGCGCGACATCACCTGGCTGAAGAACTTTGACGTCGCCTCCGGCTGCAACGAATAGTTCTCCCTCGAGAACCATGTTGTATTCGCTGTGTGGGTGGAAGTCCTGCCAGGATGCCGCCTTGAGGTCCCATTCAGATATCGAGTAGTTTCCCCAGCCATCCTTGCGGATCGGCACAATCTGTCGGGTGCCCATGCGATTCCATTCGGGCTTTAAGGGCTCTGGAAGTCTCTTGGGCCAACACGTAAGTACGGTGGACTGTCGAACGGGTGGGGAATCGACGACTTGAACATGGGGATACATGGAAATCCACTCCATCGGATGCGCTCAACTAGTGTGAGCTGGGTAACAATTCGTATGGAGAGAGTTTCATGGACGGTTGTCTTAGTCAAGGGTCTATGTTAAGTTTGTCGTAGCAATTACATCAAGTTACGGACAAAAGAACGTGCCGAGCCTTAGCGGTTCCAAGGAGGAGAAATGCGCATCCCGGCGAACGAACGCAAGGAGCAACTTATTGACGCCACAATCGCGTTGATGCAAACTCGGGGCGTGGTGGCCCTAACACTGCGAGATATAGCCAAACATGCAGGTGCATCCCTGGCTGCTGTGCACTACTGCTTTGACGACAAGGACGAGCTGTTTACGGCTGCAGTAGAGCGGTGGCTAAAAAATATGATGACCTACGCCGAGGACGTTGATCCGTCCTTCGGTCTCCGTTCTACGGTGAACGAAGTGGCCCGGCGCTACTGGGATGAGCTGGAAGCGACTCCCAGTGATGTGCTGGCCCAAATCGAGTTGGTCGTTTGGGCTGCGCGGCAAGAAGGGGGCCAGGAACTTGCAGCCAGCATATATCCAGGTTACGAATCCGGTCTGGGCGCGCTTTTCGGGAAGGCAATGGAGACCGATACCCACGATCGACTCCTGCCGCCGGAGGAGCTCGCTCGCATATTTATCGCCATAATTGACGGCTGCAGCCTGCAATACATCACTCAACCCAATTTGACCTCGCATCGGCGCCTGTTCGAGTTTCTTGTCGAAGCCGTCTTGCAACAAGTTGCTGTACCGGTTCGGACTTAGGCTGAAAATACATTGCGAGTCGGCCCCAGAACCGGACGACTTCCGGGGCGGTGGCCATCCGTGTAGCCAACAACTTGATTGCACACGGTGAACAATTCCGGTGCGTAGATAACCTGATTCCAGCATGGGGCCCTGTCAGACTGGGCATGCTTCCATAATTCTCAGCGCCAGGGAACCTCGTTGATGAGCGTCTGGCCCTCGGCCACGTAGCCGGCCATCTCCTCCGGGGGAACCATGGAGCCGCCGGTTGACCAGATGACGTGGGTGGCGTTGGCCAGGGCCGTGTCGTCGAGTCCGAACGCGGAGCGATACCCCTGGTCCTCCAGCACCCGCCAGGGACTGGCGAACCCGGCCGCGGCGGAGGGCTCCACGTCGATGCCTTCGGTGTCGTGCAGCAAGCCGACGAAGGCCTTCATGCGTTCGTCGGTGACGGTCACGTAGCCGTCGATCAGCTGTTGCAGGTGCTCGCCGACCAGGCGCGAGGGGCGGCCCACTGCCAGTCCGTCCGCCGCGGTGAGCCCGTCCAGCCCGATGTCCGCCACGGAAATGGCATCGTGCAGGCCGGTGCGCACGCCCAGGGACATGCAGGGGGAGTTGACCGGCTCGGCAAAGACGCAGTGCACCGCGTCCCCGAAGGCCGCCTTGAGCCCGAACGTCACGCCGCCCGGACCGCCACCTACCCCGCAGGGCAGGTGCACAATCAGCGGGTGTTGCGCATCGACGACGACCTGCAGGGCGGCCAGCTGCCCGGCAAGCCGAGCGCCGGCGACCGAATACCCGGCGAAGAGGCTCAGCGAGGCCTCGTCGTCCACGAACCAGACACTCGGGTCCTCCTCGGCGGTGCGGCGCCCTGCAGCCACGGCATCGGAGAAGTTCCCCGCGTGCTCCATGACGTTGACCCCGCGGGAGCGCAGCAGTTCCTTCTTCCAGGCCCGGGCATCCAGTGACATGTGCACGGTGGTGTTGAATCCGAGTTCGGAGGCGACGATGCCGATCGACAGGCCCAGGTTGCCGGTGGAACCCACGGCGATGCCATGGCGGGAGAGCACCTCGCGCACCTCGGGCCGATCCAGAACCCGGGCGTCGTCGCTCGGAGCCATCAAACCGGCGGCGATGGCGATGCGCTCGGCTACCTCGAGCACCTCGTGGATGCCGCCGCGTGCCTTGATCGATCCGCTGACCGGCAGGGAGTCGTCGCGCTTGAGCCACAGCTTGCCCGGCAGAACACGCCCGAAGCGGTCGCCCAGTTCCGCCTGCATGTCCGGGATGCCCACGAGCGGGGATTCGAGGATGCCGTGTGTGGGACGGGTGTCGGAAAAGTGCTCGGCGAACCAGGGTGCGAAGCGGCCAAAGCGTGCCCGTGCGTCCTCGATGATCGCCGGGTCGATGCCCGAGGCATCGATTCCCTCAGCGGTGTCGGTCGGCCGGGCGGTGAACCACGCGGTTTCCTCGGAGCGGGCCAGGGCCGCGACGACGCGGTCGCTGAGAAGTTGCTCGAGGTCGAAGGCTTGGTTCATTGTCGCTGGATTCTCCTTGGTTGCGGGCATTCTGCTTCCAAATGTAGGGCACGGGATTGTCGGCGGCGAATCGGCGGCGGTCAGACCCGGTCGGAAGGATGTTCGGAGGCACCGGAGCGGCGGAGGGACGCACCGGCGGGAACGACCGTGGAATTCGTGAGTGACAACCGTTAGCGTGAGTCCCGTGAAGAGTTTGCCCATCCAGCAGGAAGAAGGCACAATATGCGCGCGATAGTTTTCGAGGAATGGAAGCAGTTTCCGGCTCTCAAGGAAGTCCGAAAGCCCGAGCCAGGTCCCGGAGAAGTCCTGCTCAAGGTCGCAGGTGCCGGGGCCTGCCATTCGGACGTGAGCATTTTCCAGGATTTCACGGCAGAGATTCCAGGCAACATGAAAGCGGGATTCACGCTCGGGCATGAAAACTCCGGGTGGGTGGAGTCAGTCGGCGAGGGTGTCAGCGGTGTGAACATTGGAGACGCCTATTTGGTTTATGGTCCCGTTGGCTGTGGCCGGTGCAAGGCCTGCTCGCGTGGCCAAGACACGTACTGCGAAAACGCCGCGACCAATCCATACGCCGGGATCGGATTGGGGCGCGACGGCGGCATGGCCGAGTATGTCACGGTTCCGGCACGCAACCTGATCCCGCTGGGCGATGCCGATCCGATTGCCGCCGCACCGCTCGCGGACGCGGCACTAACCCCCTACCACGCGATCAAGGGTGCACTGCCGCACCTGAATGCGGGCGGACGATTTGCGTTGGTCGTGGGCCTGGGAGGACTGGGCCAGATCGCCGTGCAGATACTCAAGGCGCTTACCGGCGCCACGGTCATCGCCACGGACATGAAGCCCGAAGCGATGGCCAAGGCCGAGGAAGCCGGGGCAATCACCGTTCCGTCCGGACCCGACCAAGTCCAGAAGATCCGCGAGATCACGGGCGGTCGCGGGGTCGACGCGGCATTCGATTTTGTGGGTGTCACCCCCACGTTGGCGACCGCCACGGGTTCCATGGCCCAGGGTGGCAAGCTCGTCGTTGTCGGGATCGCCGGTGGCGTGCATGAGTGGAGTTTTTTCACCACACCGTACGAGTCGGTCATTACCAACACCTACTGGGGAACCATTGAGGAGCTCCACGAGGTTGTCGATATGTACCGGGCGGGGCAGATCACTCCGGAAATCGAGACGTACTCGTTGGAGGACGGACTGGAGGCCTACAGGAAAATGGTGGCGGGCAAGCTGAATGCCCGAGCGGTCATCGTTCCGCACCAGGCTTAACGAACCGATGCCCCGTCGCCGCTTACGGAAGCGGCGACGGGGCATCCGTCATGGGGTCGTCGTCGTGGATGAATGCCGCGCCAACGTGGCCCGGGCATGGCGCAGCAGCGGCTCGTCGACCATTTGCCCCTCGAACGTGAACACGCCGGCCGACTTCTCCGCCGCCGCCAGGACGTTTTTGGCCCTGTCGACCTGCTCGGTGGTGGGAATGAAAGCCTGGCGGATGATCGGCATCTGCCCGGGATGGATCGAGGCCTTCGCCCCGAAGCCCGAGGCTGCCGCGTCAACGGATTCGCCCAGCAAACCCGCGTGGTCGTCGATGTCGATGTAGACCGAATCAATGGCAACCTTGCCATAGGCTCCGGCTGCCAGCAGGACCTGGGACCTGGCATGCCTGACCACGTCCCGGTAGGTGCCCGACTCCCTGCGGGAAGACGATCCTCCCAAGGAGGCGACCAGATCCTCGGCACCCCACATCAGGGCCACGACATTGCGCGTGTCGGCAATGACCTGGGCATTGAGGATGCCCAGCGCGGTCTCGCACAGGGCCACGACCGCGTAGGAGGAAAGCCGGGACAGGTCTTCGGCCCCCTCGGTCTTGGCGAGCATGATGGTGCGGTAATGGGTGGAGGACAGGGCCCTCAGGTCCGCGGTGAAGTCCGCGGTGCCCACCGGGTTCACCCGGACGATGGTGCGCTCCGGATCCAGGGGGTTATCCACCAGTGCCTGGCGGGCAGCCGTCTTGTTCTCCGGTGCCACCGCGTCCTCCAGATCCAGGATCACCGCGTCGGCGCGTTCGAGTGCCTTGGCGTATCGATCGGGGCGGTCCGCAGGGCAGAACAGGATTGCGGGTCCCATGGTGAAGATGCTCATGGTGCGTCGTCCTCGGTGTCGTAGTTAAGGGTTGCGACGATTTGGTTGGCCTTGACCAGGTCACCGACCCGCAAACGTCCCATCTGTACGGTACCCGTCCCGGGGGCCCTCATGGGGTGTTCCATCTTCATGGCCTCGATTGTCACCAAGATCTCACCGGATTCGACCCATTGCCCGTCGCTGACTTCCACCGCGATCACGGTCCCGGGCATGGGGGAGCGGACATCCGGTGAGGCTTCGCCAGGGACGTGCGCGCGATTCGACAGTTCCCGGCGCAACTGCTCCTCCCGGTCCAGACTGCGTACCGAGGCCACCCAGCCGTCGCGGCCGAGCCAAAGCGTGGAATTATCCCCGAATGCCGTTGCCACATGCTCCCGCATGCCATTGACGGCCACGGATCCTCCGGGGAGCCTGACCGCCTCAAAGTCCTGGCCGCCCATGGCAAATCTGCGGCCGCCGGACGTGGGGATGGAGGTCAGGGTGTAGAGTTTGCCGTCGACTTCGAGCGTGGTGTCCAGCCTCGCCGGTGTCCCCAAACGCCAGGAGTCCCGGGCCTGCCAGGTTCCGCCGTGTCCCGGGTCGCGTGCCACCTCGAGCGCCGCCGCCAAGACCAGCTCGGTGTCGCCAATGGACCGGAAGACCATGTCGGGCATCTTTCGTTCGATCAGCGTGGTGTCCAGGTTGCCGGCACGCACGTCGGGATCGTCCAGCAGCAGGCGCAGGTATTCGATGTTGGTCAGCACGCCCAAGATGACGGTGTTCGCCAGGGCCCTATCCAGGCGGGCCAGCGCGGTGTCCCGATCGGTGCCCCAGGCAATGACCTTGGCCAGCATCGGATCGTAGTGTGGGGAGACGTCCAGTCCCTCTGCCATGGAGGAATCCACTCGCACGTGGTCACCGGCTGGTTCGAGCACCCGCAGCAGCCGCCCGGTGGAGGGCATGAAGTCGTGGGCTGGGTCCTCGGCATAGACGCGGGCCTCGATGGCGTGCCCGTACAGGGAAACCTGGTCCTGGGTGAAGCCCAGCGGTTCTCCGGCCGCGATGCGCACCTGTGCCTCGACCAGATCCAAGCGCTCGCCGTCAACGCGCACCACCTCCTCGGTGACCGGGTGCTCGACCTGCAGCCGGGTGTTCATTTCCATGAAGAAGAATTCGCCGGGTGCCTCGTCCGAGATCAGGAACTCCACGGTCCCCGCACCCACGTAGTTGACCGACTGGGCTGCGGCCACGGCGGCGGCACCGATCTCGGCGCGGATGCGCTCGCCGTCCCCGAGGTTCTCGAGCAACGGAGAAGGCGCCTCCTCGATGACCTTTTGGTGCCGGCGCTGGAGCGAGCATTCGCGCTCGCCCAGGTGCACGGTGTTGCCGTGGGTGTCGGCCAGGATCTGGACCTCGATGTGCCGTGGGCTCCGCACCAGGCGCTCGAGGAAGAGCGTGTCGTCGCCGAAGGAGCTCAACGCGGTGCGCCTGGCGCTGACGAGCGCCTCGGGAAGTTTCTCGGCCGAGTCGACTACGACCATGCCCTTGCCACCGCCCCCGGCGGAGGGCTTGATCAGCACCGGGAAACCGATCCCTTCCGCCGCGTCGATGAGTTCCTCGTCGCTGAGATCGGGTTCGGCAATGCCCGGGGTCACCGGGACGTCGTGGGCCGAGACGTGGTTCTTGGAACGAATCTTGTCGCCCATCAGCAGTAGCGCGTCCACGCCCGGGCCGATGAACGTGATCCCTGCATCCTTGCAAGCCCGGGCAAAGTCGATGTTCTCGGACAGGAACCCGTAACCCGGGTGCACCGCCCGGGCGCCGGAGGCCTTGCAGGCGGCAATGATTGCCCCGATGTTTAGGTAGCTTTCGGAGGCAGGGGAACCACCGACACGGATTGCCGTATCCGCCTCGCGCACGTGCCTGGCTCCGGCGTCCGCGTCCGAGTACACAGCCACGGACCTGATGCCCATGGTGCGCAGCGTGCGGATCACCCGGACAGCGATTTCCCCGCGGTTGGCCACCAGCACGGTGTCAAAGAGTGTGTTTTTCATGGTGCATCACATCCTGAAGAGGCCGAAGGAAGTCTCCGGGAGTGGTTGGGTGGCACAGACATCCAGGGCCAGACCTAAGACCCTGCGGGTGTCGAGCGGGTCAATGACCCCGTCGTCCCACAGCCGGGCAGTGGAGTAGTAGGGGTTTCCCTGGTCCTCGTACTGGGCCTTGAGCGGTTCCTTGAAGGTGGCCTCTTCCTCGGCGCTCCACGTGGAGCCGGCGGCTTCGAGGGTGTCTCGCTTGACGGTGGCCAGCACGGAGGACGCCTGGTTCCCGCCCATGACCGAGATCCTGGCCGCGGGCCACATCCACAGGAAACGCGGGGAGTAGGCTCGCCCGCACATCGAGTAGTTGCCGGCCCCGAAGGATCCGCCAATGATCACCGTCAGTTTGGGGACCCGGGTGGTGGCCACGGCGGTAACCATCTTGGCCCCGTGCTTGGCGATGCCCCCGGCCTCGTAGTCCCGCCCCACCATGAATCCGGAGAGGTTTTGCAGGAACAACAGCGGCACGCCGCGTTGGTCGCAGAGCTCGATGAAGTGGGCGCCCTTGAGCGCCGACTCGGAAAACAGCACGCCGTTGTTGGCGACGATGCCCACCTTGTGCCCGTGGATGCGGGCGAATCCGGTGACCAGCGTGGTGCCGTAGTTGGCCTTGAATTCGTGGAACTCGCTGCCGTCAACGACCCGGGCGATGACCTCGCGGACGTCGTAGGAAGCGTTCACGTCGGTGGGCACGGCACCGTACATCTCGGTGGGTTCTTCGACTGGCGGGTCGGCTGCGGGGATGACGTCCCAGACGGGTGTGGGAGAGGACGGCAGGGTATCGATGATGTCCCGGACGATGGAGATGGCGTGCGCGTCGTTCTCGGCCAGGTGGTCGACGACCCCGGAGGTCCTGGCGTGCAGGTCCCCGCCGCCGAGTTCCTCGGCCGTGACAACCTCGCCGATGGCCGCCTTCACCAGGGGAGGGCCGCCCAGGAAGATGGTTCCCTGGTTGCGCACAATGACCGTCTCATCGCTCATGGCCGGGACGTAGGCACCTCCCGCGGTGCAGGAGCCGAGGACCGCGGCGATCTGCGGGATCTTTCGTGCCGAGAGATTGGCCTGGTTGTAGAAGATCCGCCCGAAGTGATCGCGGTCGGGGAAGACCTCGTCCTGCATGGGCAGGAACGCGCCGCCCGAATCGACCAGGTAGACACAGGGCAGGCCGTTTTCCAGCGCGATTTCCTGGGCACGCAGGTGCTTCTTGACGGTCATGGGGAAGTAGGTGCCGCCCTTGACGGTGGCGTCGTTGCAGACCACCATCACGTAGCGGTCGTGGACCATGCCGATGCCGGTGATCAGACCGGCCCCCGGGCAGTCGCCGCCATACATGTCCTCGGCGGCCAGTGGGGCGATCTCCAAAAAAGGCGAGCCGACGTCGAGAAGCGCATCCACTCGGTCGCGGGGCAGCAGCTTGCCTCGGTCCACGTGGCGCTGCCGGGTCTTTTCGGATCCGCCCAGGGCAGCGGCGGCCAGGCGTTCGCGCAGTTCGGTGACCAGCCGGGTTTGCTCGGCGGCATTTTTCAGGAAGCCGGGGCTGGTGGTTTCGATCGTGCTGGGTAGGGTTTCCATTGATCCTCTTTCGAAGCGGAAAGCTTTGGGGAGTGTCGTGTCAGCGGGCTGTGGCAAGGGGTACGCCCGGAGGTTCACTGGCCAGATGCACCGGAGGGCGCATGAAGTCGATGCCCGAGAGCATGGCCGAGTCGGCGGAGAGGATCTTGCAGGCCATGGACACGAAGTTGCGTTGGACCTCGGTAAGTGTCAGTCGTCCATCTGGCCGGTACCAGTGGGCCACGCCGGTTCCCATTTCCATCAGGGCAAGGCGTGCCATGGTGGCGTCGTCCGCGGAGAAGTCGCCGACGCGGATCCCGCGCTCGACCACCTGCGCAAAGAGCGATTCATAGTCATCGCGCAGTTTCTGCATCGCCGCCTGATTCTCGGGGGAAAGTGCGCGCATTTCGTATTCGGCCACGCGGGCGGTCAGCGGATTGGTCGCGGTGAACCCGATGTGGGAAGACACCAGTGCCGCGAGCTGAATCGTCGGCTCCGCACTAATGCGCAGGGCTGCCGCGCCCGAAGCAATCATCTCCTCCAGGCAGCTGCGCATCACCTGCACCAGCAGTTCTTCCTTGCTGCCGGTGTAGTGGTAGATCGTCGCGGAGTTGATGCCGGCGGCTGTGCCCAGCTCGCGGATCCCGGTGGCGGCGAAGCCCTGCCGAGCAAAGAGCAGGACGGCCGCCTGCTGGACCTTGCCGATGTTCACCATGGACTCCATTGCCGAGAGCGAGACCCGAACCAATCAATTGATTGGCCCATTCACTTCCAGCAAACACCGTGATGCGTACCACTGTCAATCACTTGATTGGGAATCGGGTGGCTGAGGGCGTTCTTGACGTGGCATGCGGGGGTACGGGCACACCTCGAGGTTTGGGAATGAGGACGGTGGCCCATGTCTATGAAGGATTGGGCCGAACAACCATTAACTCTGAGTTAATGGTTCAACAGTCAGGCCTCGGACGTCAGACATGAACCGCGGGAAACTCGTTCGGTGAAAAACCTGGACGTCGACCCTTGAATAATCGCTCCGCAAGCCGAGCAATTTCGCCATGGGGCGATCGTGAAGCCCCGCGACATCGCGTATCGTGAGTCGATACGCGATACATTCAATCTTTGATCGTCAGTTTCCGGCATGAGGGGTGGGAGGCGCTCTATCGCGACAATTCCAAGAAGGCCGTGCAGCCCGCACATGCGGCAAAGCTCATCCGCATCTTGGGTGTGCTCGATATAGCCCAGGCGCCAGCGGACCTCGCCATACCTTCGTTCCGCACGCATGAGCTCAAGGGCGATCTTGCCGGACACTTCTCGATATGGGTCAACGGCAATTGGCGTGTGACGTTCCGATTCGTTGGGCAAGACGTCGAGCTCGTTGACTATCTGGACTGCCACTGAAGGAACCGCACCATGATGAAGAACCCACCACACCCGGGTGGGATCATTCGCGAAGACGTGTTCGCCGAACTCGGCCTCACCGTTTCGGATGCAGCGCTCAGGTTGGGCGTCGCGCGCGTGACCCTGAGCAGAGTCGTCAACGGCCGAGCCGGCATCAGCCCAAATCTCGCCGTGAGGCTGGAACTAGCGGGAACCGGAACCGCCCGGGGTTGGCTCGCCACGCAGGTGAACCACGACCTCGCCCGGGAGCAGGATGGCAAGGCGCACGACGTGAAGCCGCTCGACGTTGCCTAAATTGCAAGAAAACACGGGCACCTTCCGTACCTCTTGCGAGGTGTGGAGAGTTCCCGTGCTCGAGGGTCGTCGCAGTGATACCCGAGGCTGTCGGATCTACAGAGCCCGCAAGATCACTGCGCTGCCCTGACCGCCGCCGCCGCAGATGCCGGTGGCGCCTACGGAGCCTGCGCCAAGCTCGGCGAGCTGGCGGGCGAGGGTGCCGACGATGCGTGCGCCCGAGGCGCCGATCGGGTGACCCAGGGCAATGGCCCCGCCCTTGGTGTTTACGATCTCCGGGTCGATGCCGAGCTTGGCCGTCGAGCGCACGCCAACGGCGGCAAACGCCTCGTTGATCTCCACTGCCAACAGGTCCGCCGGAGCAATGCCCGTGCCTTCGAGTGCGGCCAGGATGGCGTTGGCCGGCTGTTCGTGCAGCAGCACGTCAGGCCCTGCAACCAGGGCGTGGGAGACGATCTCGGCCATCGGGGCGATCCCCAGGCGCTCGGCGGCAGCCTTGCTGACCAGCACCACCGCGGCGGCGCCGTCGGTGATCTGCGAGGCATTGCCCGCGGTGATGGTGCCTTCCTTGCTGAATGCCGGGCGCAGCTTGCCCAGGGTCTCGGCGGTGGTCTCCGCGCGCACCCCGTCGTCGAGGGAGACCACGGTGTCCCCCCGCCGGGAAGTGATGGTGAACGGCGCGATCTCCCCGGCGTGGAACTCGACTGCCGCGGCGGCCAACTGGTGCGAGCGGGCGGAGAACTCGTCCTGCTCGGCACGCTTGATGCCCATGGCGGTGTTGCCGTCCTCGGTGGAGGATCCCATGGAGCGGGCCTCGAACGCGTCGGTCAACCCGTCGAATTCCAAGGTATCGATCATTTCAATGGCACCGTACTTGGTCCCGGCCCGCGCCCGCTGCACGTGGGGCGCCAGCGACATGGATTCCTGGCCGATGGCCACGACCACGTCGGCCTCGCCGGCGTCGATCATGCGGGTGCCCGCCACCACGGCCTCGGTGCCCGAGAGGCACACGGCGTTCAGCGTCAGTGCCGGGATGTTGAAGCCGATGCCGGCTCCCACGGCGGACTGGCGTGCCGGGTTCTGCCCGGCACCTGCCTGCAGCACTTGTCCGGCGAAGACCCGCTGCACCTGATCGGCGGAGATCCCTGCGCGCTCGAGGGCCGCTGCCGCGGCGTGGGCTCCCAGCGCCGTGGCGGAGACGGTGCCGAAGGCCCCGTTGAATCGGGCGAACGGGGTGCGGGCGTACCCGGCGATCAATGCGCTCATGCTGCTTCTTCTTCCTCAAGGTCAATGGTGAATGCGGCCCCGGTGGCCTCGTACAGGGACTCGATGGTGATGCCCGGCGCCACGGCGCGCAGCACCAGGGCGGAATCAACCACGTCGAACACCGCGCGGTCGGTGATGATCCTATCCACCACGCCGACCCCGGTCAGCGGCAGGTCGCAGGTCTCGACGATCTTCGGGGTGCCGTCCTTGGCCACGTGGTCGGTGATGACGATGACGCGCGGGGTGCCGGCGACCAGGTCCATGGCACCGCCCATGCCCTTGACGAGCTTGCCGGGGATGGTCCAGTTTGCCAGGTCGCCGTTGGCTGCGACCTGCAGGGCGCCGAGGATCGCGGTTGCCACGTGTCCGCCGCGGATCATGCCGAAGGAGGTGGCCGAGTCGAAGTAGCTGCCGCCGGGCAGCAGGGTGACCGTCTGCTTGCCGGCATTGATCAGGTCGGCGTCTTCTTCCCCCTCGTAGGGGAAGGGGCCCATGCCCAGCAGGCCGTTTTCGCTCTGCAGGGTGACGTTCACGCCCTCGGGCAGGTTGTTGGCCACCAGGGTCGGGATGCCGATGCCCAGATTCACGTACTGGCCGTCGGTTAGTTCGCTGGCGGCAATCGCTGCCATTTCATCGCGTGTCCACATGTTGCTATGCCTCCTGGCGGACGCGCACGGTCCGCTGTTCGATGTCCTTGATGCCGTCCGTTGCGACAACGTGTTGTACAAAGATGCCCGGGGTGTCCACCAGGGACGGATCCAGGTAGCCGTCGTGGATGACCTCTGCCTCGGCGAAGGTCACGCGTCCGGCCGCGGCGACCAGCGGGTTGAAGTTCCGTGCCGTCATCCGGTAGCGCAGGTTGCCTTCCGGGTCGGCCTCGAAGGCGCGGACCAGCGAAATATCGGCAACGATGCCGCGTTCCAGGATGGCGTCACGCCCGTCGAAGTTCATCACAGGTTTGCCCTCGGCGACCGGAGTGCCCACGCCGGTGGGGGTGTAGAAGGCGGGGATGCCCGCGCCGCCTGCCCGCAGGCGTTCGGCCAGCGTGCCCTGGGGAACGAACTCGACCTCGAGCTCGCCGTTGAGGAACTGCTGGGCGAAGAGCTTGTTCTCGCCCACGTAGGAAGCCAGGACCTTGGCGACCTGCTTGTTTTCCAGCAGCAAACCCAGCCCCTTGCCGTCCACACCCATGTTGTTCGAGACGATGGTCAGCCCGGTGGCGCCCGAGTCGCGCAGGGCGGTAATCAGCCTGCTGGGGATTCCGCTGAGGCCAAAGCCGCCCACCGCAATGGTCATTCCGTCGCGCACCTGGGCGGCCAATGCCTCAGCGGCATTGCCGATGACTTTCGTTGCCATGGTTCTCCTTAGGTCGTCCACGATGTGGATTGGTTCGCTGTTCTGGATTTACCGTAATGATCGTTCGATCCCCGGGTCAACGAATCGTGTCAATGTGACCTGGATTGCTCGACTGGTGGTTTGCAGAGCGAATCTCGTCCATAATATGGACATGAATACTTCGTTTCCCGGGGCCCAGGTCGTGGGCAGGATGGCTGCGGTGCTGCGTGCCGTCAGCACCGCGATGCCCAGGGGCATCTCCACGGCAGAGGTCGCCCGAAGTACCGGGCTCGCCCGGCCGACCGTGCATCGCCTGCTGGCTGCACTAACGGCCGAGGGATTTTGCGACCACGAAAATCGGGAGGGATTGTGGCTGTTGGGCCCGGAAATGTACCTGATGGGAACCGTGGCGGCTGAACGCTACGACATCACCGACATCGCCCGCGACCACGTGGCCGCCCTGGCCGATTCCACGGGAGAGAGCGCGTTTCTCTCGGTGCGAAGGGGCGAGGGAACCGTGTGTCTGTTGCGGGCCGACGGAGCGTTTCCGATCCGTTCGTTTGTGCTCTACGAGGGTAAGCGATTCCCGCTCGGCGTGGCCTCGGCGGGGCTCGCCATCCTTTCGTTCCTGCCCGAGAACATGGTTGGGCGATTCCTGGAAAGCCACGATCTGGCAGCGGAGCATGGAAGCGACCACAGCAAGGAAACCTTGCGTCGGCGCATTTCCGAAACCCGGGAGCGCGGCTGGGCGGAGAACCCGGGACTGATCGTGGAGGGGAGTTGGGGGATGGGTGCAGCGGTGTTCGATGCCGCGGGACAGCCGGCCTGGGCCCTGAGCCTCACGGGCATCGAGTCACGCTTCGCGCCCGAGCGGCGCCCCGAGCTGGGGCGCCTGCTGATGCACCACGCCCACGAGTTGTCTAAGAAATTGCGCGGCGAGCAGGTTGCGACTGCTCGATGAGCCTGGGCACCTACAATCCGTACCGACGGGCACTGGTCAGAAGCAGTGGTCTGAAGATCCTGCGAGCTAAGCTGCCAGCAGTGCCCTGGCCTAGGCAGGATGCGCATCCAGGGCGTTGACAGCCTTTTCGGGGACCCCGGCCCCGATGCGTTCCAGTATGAGGGAGTGCGCGACGGTAATCCGGGAGGTCTCGAGCCAATCCAGCGAGTGAACACGTGATATGCAAGGGTGAACTTTGCCCAACAACGAAGGGTGCCTCGTGTTGGATCGTTTGTTGTCCATCGTGTCATCGTTAGCGGTATGGAATGCCGGGCTGATGACCGTGGTATTAGACAATGAAATGCGGGTTGTGTGCCCGGAAGCGGGATGAACACCTGGGCGCGTCCGGACCCATTCGGTAACGGCCTGAGCGGATTAAGCCGCCAGGCAGGATTCACCGCATCGTAGACTCCGCCAAGGCGGCGTTCGAGAAGGATATTTCTGACCTCACCGTCGCTATTTTGGGTGCCGACTGCGATGCCCGATTTGAGGCACTGACCACAGGACCGTTTATGGTGCCGGACCAAAGTTAGGTGTCGTCATGTACTTTTGATGTCCCGGAGGATCGCTAACTTTTGGTGGAAATCATCTGCGGATCGGCATTTTCTTCAGTTATCGCGGTCGCGGTAACTGAAATGGGCGTCACATTCGAAACCCCCTACTCTGATTGAACCCCCGCTCGCGGGCTCCCCCCCCTGGAATGTATTGAAAGGCTGCGCCATGATTTCGAAACGTAGTGCCGTGAAGATCGGTGCACTGCTCTGTGCTGCAATGGCACTCTCTGCCTGCGGCGGTGGACCAAGCTCGGATGCTGCTGCTGGTTCCAGCGAACCGGTTACCGGTGGTGAGCTTGTCGTTGCATCACTCCCAGCGATGATCGACCCATATGTTACGACCTCGCGTTCGAACTGGATGGTTGCAGCCTCAACGTGTGAGGGCCTCTTCGCCAACGCAGCGAACACCTCGGTGGAAAACGGGCTTGCCGAAAGCTATGAGTATGACGAAAAAGCCGGTATTTACACCATCAAGATTCGTGAAGGCGTCAAATTCCATAGCGGCGGCGAACTGACGGCCGCAGATGTGGTCGCCTCGCTGGAGCGCTATGGCAGCGGGGATGCCGGTGAGCTTTTCAGCTCATTGACCAAGGAAATTTCCGCGGTCGGCCCGCTGACCGTTTCCATCTCCACGAACCAACCGACGGGTGCTATCCCAGCACTGCTGGCAACACCGGACACTGGTGCATACATCATGTCGGCCGCCTCATTGGAAGCGGCCGGTTCAGGGGACCTGACCTCACTGGATTGCACCGGTCCCTACAAGCTGGACAGCTTCGCCACCGACCAGCAAGCCGTGATCTCGCGTTTTGACGACTACGCCGCACGCAGCGAAAAAGCAGATGGTGCAACCGGATCCAAGACAGCCTATGCTGACACGATTAAGTTCGTCCCCTTTAACGACGCCAATGCCCTGAACCAAGTTCGTACCGGTCAGGCGCACATCGTTCCGCAGTTCATGAGCATGGATCAGCTTTCTGTCTATCAGGCGGACCCATCACTGAAGCCGGTGGTGAGTGAGGGTGCTGGGTTCTCGCTACTGCAGCTGAACAACAAATCCGGTCTTATGGCTGACCTGAAAATCCGTCAAGCGGTTTTGAACTCCGTAGATCCAGTAGCGATTGCCACCCAGCAACTTGGCGGGACCGAGTACTTTGCTGATGATTCGAGCCTGTTCCCCAAGGGCTCGCCATGGTATTCGGATGCCGGTGCAGATATTTACAAGAACAGGAGTGTTGATGCCGGTAAGGCTTTGCTGCAAGAGGCAGGATACGACGGCACTCCGGTCCGTGTGCTCTACCGCCCCGACTCCGATGGCTACGGCCCCCTGCTCAAGCAGCAACTGGAAGGCATTGGTTTTGTAGTGGACCTGCAGGCCATGGACGCAGCCACATTCGGCTCCGCCCGTACTGATCCCTCCAAGTGGGATATCTTCCTTGCCGGCGGTACCGCCTATTCGGACCCGCTGACAGTAGTGTTCCTCAACGACGATTTCCCGGGATGGTGGGCCACCGATGAAAAGAAGTCGTTGATGGCTGATGTCACTGCGGGCAAAAACATCGAAGCCCGTTTGCCTGCCTGGAATGAAATGCAACAGCTGATCTGGGACGAGTTGCCATTTGTGAAGCTCGGGCACGAACCGCGGTTGAGCGTAATCGGAGCCAGTATCGGTGGGTTTGAACCGACGCAGGGAACTGTGCGCGGCTTCTACAACGTATGGATCGGCAACTAAGCACACACGAGGGTGTGAGCGGGTGGTTCCGTCTCCGTGTGATTCATGATGACGGGACCACCCACAGCCTGCGCAAGAAATCTCGCTGTTGATCGTTCGCAGATAAGAAGAGAAACATGAAACCAACATTGAAGACCCTGCTAAGGGACCCCTCCGCTATGACGGGTGCAGCCATCATTTTGCTGGTGGCCTGCCTAGCCCTGTTAGCGCCAGTTCTAGGCGGAGACCCAAATTTTGTCGACCCGATAAACCGGTTGAAAGCACCGCAAGCGGCATTTCCGCTTGGTACTGATGATCAAGGACGCGACATGTGGACCATGCTGCTCTTTGGTGCCCAAACTGCCCTCGGAATCTCCGCGCTTTGCACGGTCTTGGCGGTCATCATTGGTTACCTGATCGGAATCATCTGCGGTTACTTCCCCAAAATTGATGCAGTGGTCATGCGCATCATCGATGGCATGATGTCATTCCCAAATATCATTCTGGTCATGAGCTTGGTCGGCGTTCTTGGCAGGGGTGTTGGACCAGTCGTCTTCGGACTAACAGTGGTCTTGATTCCCCCGATTGCGCGCGTGGTTCGTTCGGCATCACTCAGTGTGAAATCAACTGCCATGGTCGAATCCGCCCGGGCAATGGGTGCCAAAGACTCATGGATTCTCTCCAAATACGTTGCCCCCGAAGCCGTCTCCGTCCTGATCGTTCAAGCAACAATGGGTTTCGCTGCAACTGTGCTCTCCATAGCGGCGTTGAGCTTCTTGGGCATCGGAATCCCACCCGAAGTACCGAGCTGGGGTGCCAGCCTCTCGGCCGCGCAAAAATACATCGCTGTTGCCTGGTGGATTGGCGTATTCCCCGGTGCGGCCATTCTGGTTACGGTACTGGGCCTCATTCTCCTAGGTGATGGGCTGCGAGACTCCATGGATCCTCGAGCACGCCGCATCGCGGGCCTCGCAAAGCTCAAGACACTTGCCAAGGTCACGTCACAGGAAGGACAGCACTAATGCTCAATTACATTCTCAAGCGCCTATTGGCGTTGCTGCCAACCATCGCCGTGCCCATGGTTCTGCTCTTCGTATTGCTGCGGCTGACTCCCGGAGACCCCGCCGCGGTCATCCTTGGCGAAGAAGCCACTGCTACTGATGTTGAAAAGCTTCGAGAAGAGATGGGACTCAACCAGCCCATCATCCTTCAATTCATTGTCTGGCTCGGACGTATGGTCCGATTTGATTTCGGGGACTCGATATTTCTCCGGGCCCCCGTGAGCGAGCTAGTCCTTGCTGCAGCCACAGTGACTGCCCAACTTGCCGTTCTGGCATTGATTGTTGCCGTCTTGCTTGGCCCGCTTCTGGGCGCGATTGCTGCATCAACCACATCAAGAATTGCGGATAAGGCCATGGTTGTTGGTTCGGCGGTCGGCATCGCCATGCCGACGTTCTGGCTTGCCATCTTGATGGTCTTGGTGTTCGGTGTGATCTTGCGTTGGTTCCCTGTCGCCGGCTATGTGGCCCCTACGGAAAACTTCGTTCAGTTCCTCTCCTTCATGGCGATGCCGGCCCTGGCGCTGGGCGTCTTGGAAGCGGCCACACTCTTCAGGTATTCACGCAATGGCGTCTTGGACGCGAAATTCCAGCCTTTCGTCAATACCGCACGTGCCCAGGGCATTGGCGAGAAGACCATTACTGGAAAGTATGTGTTCCGCGCGGCGCTGGTACCGGTTGTTACGGTGGTTGGGCTTTCCATGGCTTCATTGCTCGGAGGTGCAGTAGTTACCGAAAACGTTTTCTCGCTTCCGGGTTTGGGCAAGCTCCTGCTCACAGCCGTAGATCGCCGTGACTACCCGCTCATTGAAGGATGCATTTTCCTCATTGCCATCATCTTTGTGTTGGTGAATCTCTTGGTGGATGTGGTCTGTGCGTTGATCGATCCGCGTATCCGTTTAGACAGCAAGGACTAGCGCCATGAGCGTAGGTGAAAAAGTGTTACTTGAAGTTTGCGATCTGAACGTCGACATCCTTAAGCCAGAAGGTCCAAGCAGAGTCGTGCATTCGCTGAGCTTCTCGCTTGAAGCGGGGAAGACACTGGGCGTTGTTGGCGAATCCGGTTCCGGAAAATCCATGACTGCCACTGCGATCATGGGGATATTGCCGGATGTAGCCGTTGCTTCGGGCAGGATCCTGTACAAGGGCAAAAATCTTCTCACCGCGACTCATGCAGAACGGCGCGAACTAAGCGGTTCCGAGATCGGCTTCATTTTTCAAGAACCAATGAGTGCGCTGCACCCGACGATGACTATTGGCGAGCAAATGATTCGTCCCATGCGTATGCACTTGGGCCTAAGCAAAAAACAGGCACATAATCGCGCCAGTGAGTTGCTGGATCTCGTGGGGATTCCGCCACGGCGAGGTGTACTGGGATCCTATGTTCACCAGCTCTCCGGGGGTATGCGACAACGCGTCATGATCGCCATGAGTATTTCTTGCAACCCGGCCCTGCTGCTTGCGGATGAACCGACAACCGCCCTGGACGCCACTATACAAAAACAGATCCTGGATTTGTTGCTCAAATTGCGCGATGACCTCGGTCTGGCATTGATCCTGATCAGTCACGACCTTGGTTTAGTTTCGCAATATACCGACGACGTAGTTGTCATGCTGGATGGCTACGAAATGGAGCAGGGCGCTACCCAAGAAGTCATTGCCAATCCGAGATCTGGTTACACCCAAGGCCTTTTGGAAGCGGCGCCTCGGCTGGGCCGGCAACCACACCGACTTCCGGTGATCGATAAGTCCATCTATTCAAAGGTGACGCTATGAAAACGGATCAGCTCGAAGCCCAAAACGATCTCGTCTTGGAGCTTACCAACGTAAGCAAAGAGTTCAAGCTTGGCGGCATGT
Organism: Paeniglutamicibacter sp.; assembly: GCF_046714615.1. Classification (NCBI taxonomy): domain Bacteria; kingdom Bacillati; phylum Actinomycetota; class Actinomycetes; order Micrococcales; family Micrococcaceae; genus Paeniglutamicibacter; species Paeniglutamicibacter sp. The sequence goes on along the minus strand of NZ_JBKKAP010000126.1, from coordinate 60,799 downwards.
TCAAGCGTTCCAAACACGTCGCCGTAGACAACGCCTCGCTTTCGGTCAAACGAAATCAAGTCGTGGGGCTGGTCGGGGAATCCGGATCCGGAAAGTCCACCCTGGGTCGGATCTCGATTGGGCTCATCAAACCGACCTCTGGGTCTGTCCGTGTTCTGGGCCAAGACATCTTTGGCTTGGGCAAAGAAGAACTGCGTTTGTACCGTCGCAAGATGCAGATGATCTTTCAGGATTCATCAAATTCGCTGAATCCGCGGATGAGTTTGCAAGAGCTCATTGAAGAACCGATGCGCGTACAGAATCTATATTCTGCCGAGGAACGTCGCATACGGGCTCGAGCCCTTGCAGATGAAGTGCAGTTGGCCGAGGGCTGGTTGGGACGCTACGCGCATGAGTTCTCGGGTGGCCAGCGGCAACGTATATCTATTGCACGCGGTTTGGCACTTGAACCGGAGCTTATCGTTGCTGATGAACCGGTTTCGGCGCTGGATGTTTCAGTTCAGGCACGCGTCTTGAATCTGCTCAAGGACATCCAAGAATCGCGGAGCCTCTCGATGATCTTCGTGAGCCACGATATGGCCGTTGTGGAATTCATGAGTGATCAGGTAGCGGTGCTTTACAACGGGAAAATTATGGAAAACGGGTCAGCGGAAGATGTTTTCGCTAACCCGAAAAGCGCATACACGCGTACATTGCTGGACTCTTCGCCCAGTCTCTAGCGCGCTCACTCGCTGGCATCTGGCTTCAAAACAGGAGATATAGAACATGACCACCTCACAGACCCTAGTTCCGTGCGCCCAAATTTCGGGTCCGATCCCTGAAATCGAGGAAAATCGAGCCGTTGTGCTCGAATCCTATGGAACAGAACGAATGCCCGCATATGGATACATCCAGGAAGAGTATTTTGTTTCGGGTAACGCAGCCGAGGCACCATTTCTCACACGCATTTTGGTTCGACGGCCTGAAGACATGGGTAAATTCAATGGTCGAACGCTCACGGAGGTAAGCCATATCTGGGGGGGAACCTCGGTCTGGCGCGCCTTCAACCGTGCACTGATGCGTGATGGGTACATGTGGATAGAAATTGACTCGCAGGCTCCTTCGGCGCTGGACCTGATCAAGGGCGGCAACCCCGAACGGTATCGAGACATGGTGTTTACGGCGGGGGAGCTGGCAAGCGATTTCGCAGGATCGATTCCCTTCACAGAGAACCCGAGCCCTGAGCTTCTTGCTGACCAATACGATGCGTTCAAGGAACGATGGTGGAAGGCGACACCCCAGTCATTTGAAATAATTGCACAGGTCGCACACGCACTTCGTGGGGGGCTGCCGGGAATCAGGAATTCGGAAGTCAAGACCCTTCTCTTCGCCGGGATATCTCAGACCGGCGGTGTGGTTCGTCGCTTTGTTGAGCAACACCACGATGCCATGCGTCGGGCGGATGGCGGGCCTCTCTTTGACGGATACCTACCTGGAGCCTCAGGCGGTGAAGCACTCCCGGATATAGACGTTCCTGTGATTGAGGTATTGGGTGAAGCAGAATTTCAGTCCGTTCGCTGGGATTGCGGGGTATCTGGGCAAGTTCGCGGACTGAGCCATCGCCGAGCAGATTCCGAAACATTCCGCCTTTACGAGATCGCAGGGATGGCACATCGGGAAACACGCCATATGAGTCAGAAGGATGTGCTTCGACTCAAGGACTGCCCGCTACCGCCCGGAGCTCACTGGTCGACCTTCCCGAATTCCCATATTTACGGAGCACTACTGGGTCTGCTTGCAGATTGGGCGGAAGGAAAGCTAGTGCCGCCCCCCTCCCAATTACTTGAAACCGAGGGGCACACCGATACCATTTTGCGTGATCGGTGGGGCAACGCTCGTGGAGGCGTACGAAGCACTTATACCGATGCGCCGACGTCGACCTTGGTAGCTGCGACGCCCATGGGCCGCCCTTCGTGGTATCACGGTAATGAGACACCGTTTGATGGACAGCGATTGCAAGAGATCTATGGCGATGCTGATAGCTACCGTCGTGTCGTTGCTCGAGTTGTCGATCGGCTGATATTGCAAGGGTTTTTGCTCAGTGTTGATGCTGAGGAGCTGCGCCTATCTGCGGAGAAGCTGCGTTTCTAAATGCGGTTGCTTCCTCGGATTTGGGACGCTCCTCGTCGCTAGTCGAGGTCAGCTAAGCTCGTCTCATGCCGATCATCTTTGACCTGACCGACGTCGAACCTGCGAATGTTACTGTCAGGGTTTCAGAGATGGCCGAGATGATGGCCATGCTTCACTGCATTGCGGAGCCTGGCCATCATCTTGAACTGTCGCGAGACCTCAAAGCGATTGATGCCGAAATCTCCGCTCAATTGAGACGGACCATGCACTCGTTCTCACCGCTGTGGGCGCGATTCAGATTTCGCGCCTTGATGCCACTGAACACTAGCGCCTACCAAAGCTTCGGTTCGGAGCTGGCAACCGTCGAAGCTCTACCCCTCGAAGCGTTTGTGCAAATGAGCGTTCAAGCAATCATTGGTGGTCGCTCCGACCGTCCCTGGGATATCTTGAACGACAGTGGTGACCGTGCTGAATTTCTAGAGGCGTGTCGGGCACGGAGTGAAGCGCGTGAAGAACTTGGAGCTCGGTTGGCGCTCAATCCCGAGCACTTCCGACATATCCTGACTGCGTTTCTCTGGACGTTTTATGAGACTTGCTTTCGTGCGCGCTGGGAATCGGGTTCCGCTCGGCTCAAAGCCAGCGAAATTGAAGTTCAACGACGGCTCGCTGGCGGGTCCGCTTCGATGGTACTTGCGTCGTTGACACCCGGAGCACACTACTTTCCACAGACCGCTCAGGTGGCATATGACAAACTGCAGAATGCGTTCGTCAATGGCAGCGGCCGCAAATTCGTCCTTGTCCCAAGTATCCTGACGAAGCCTCACGTGGTTGTGAAGTACGACGACGCGTACTCGGGCTACAACGTCCCCATCATTGTGCAATTTCCGATCTCTGACATGGGGACAGTCAACAAGAGCATCCACGAAATCCAAAATCAAATGGCAGTACTAGCCGATAGCGCACGATTGGAGCTTTGTCGGCACCTCGTCAACGAATATTGCACCACCAGTGATCTATCCAGGCGGCTGGGCATCGGAGCTCCACAGGTATCGCGCCATCTCCGGAAACTCCGAGAAGCAGAACTTCTTGAATCAGTGCGGGATGGCAAAATGGTAAAACATCGTCTACGAATGAATGTTATCTATTCCATTGGCTATGAATTTTTGACCCGAATCGTGAAGTAAACCCAAGCACTGAAAACGCAAAATGTTTTGCGCAGGGGGTGCCCAACTGCGATCCGGCGAGTGTGTGGCTGGAAAACCATCAGCCGGCATATGGAACATATCCGCACGGAAATCGACGAACCTCGATCAACCAAGTAGCGCATTTCGTGTATGCAATACGGGAAGATTATCTGCGGCCAGGGAGACGACAATGCTTTACCTTGTGTCCTTGGCTCGATATGTTGCTTAGAGGCCCTATACGCTTTGTAGTTATTCTCTCCCGACAAGTAACAGGTGAGTACTGAACCGTCTGTAAGTGTTGGTGGTGGCTGGCCGGGGGCCAGCTGGCAGAGTGGTACTGGTCCCTCCGAGCAGATGTGACTAATGAACCGTCTGACCCCTGTGGGGTGTCATTCCCCGGATCTTTCCATCTGGTCGGAAGGGCTGCTGCCGCCCGGCCCACCAAGATGGCTTGATGAGAAGCTTGCCCAATCCTCTGGGATTGTGGCCCCTTACAGGCATACCTCGTAGTGATGTTCTCCCAGGCAGTCTTGATATCGGCGGGTGTCGCCGTTGAAATCAACTGTGGCACCCGTTGGATATGTGGGGTCCTCAGATTCCGGCTCGATCAAAACGCTCGAGCAAACTGGCTTTGCGGTCATGTGCCCGGTGAATAATTTGGTGCATCGTAGTCGACTGTACCGAGAAGATTGCGAACCAAGCGGGACGAATGGGTCAGCGCTAGCAGAGGTTGGATACTCCGATCGACTCGCGGGCAATCTGCGCGCCGGCGGCACGCATGTGCTTCTCGTCGGTGGCCACCACGACCTGGGCGAAGGCATCCCGCGGGGCATCCTCGGTGACCGAACCGACCACGGCGTAGACCGGAATGCTCCCGCTGCGGGCCATGATGACCGAAATGATCTTGCCCTGCAGGGTCTGGGAATCCAGGCGACCCTCGCCAACCACCACGGCATCGGCTTCGGCGACGGCGTTCTCGAAGCCAAGGGTATCGAGAACGTAGTCGGCACCGGAGCGCAGCTCGGCGTCGAAGCAGGCCCAGAGACCGCCGCTGAATCCGCCGGCCGCGCCGGTGGCAGGCACGCCCCGCGGGTCTCTCGGCAGCGTCGCCGCCAACTGGTGCAGCCGGGCGGTCAGCAATTCCACCTCGTCCTTGGTCGCGCCCTTCTGCGGGCCAAAGACGACCGCGGCGTCCTCGAAGGGTGTGGTCACATCGCTGAGCACCACAACCTGTGCGCCGCGCAGCCCGCCGTCTTCGGCGATCGCCGCGCACGCACCAGCCCCGCCGTCGGTCGTGGCCGACCCGCCCGCTGCAACCACGAGCCGCCTGGCACCGCGCTTCACGGCATCGACCATGAGCAGGCCGGTGCCGTAGGTGTCGGCAGTGAGCGCATTGCGCCCGCCCGGAGCCGGCAGGGTGATCCCGCTGGCCGCGGCCAGGTTGATGTAGGCGGTGCCATCCGCGCCCAGCGAGTAGGCGGCACGTACCGGATCCCGCCAGGGACCCACGGTGTCCGCGTGGATCCGCTCGGCCCCGAGGGCGGCACCGAGAATTTCCTCGGTACCTTCCCCGCCATCTGCCACCGGCAGCTCAAGGGCCTCGGCCCCCGTGGACCTGACGCCGTCGGCGATCGCCGCGGCAACCTGGGCGGCGGTGAAGGTTCCCTTGAAACTGTCGGGGGCAATGAGGATTTTCATGGGGCTTTTCCTAGAATCCGACGTTTTCGCGGCCCTTGAGCTGCAGCATTTCGCGGGCCTCGTCGGGGGTGGCGACCTCGAAGTTCAGCGCCTCGAGGATGGTGCGGATGCGGGTGACCTGCTCGGCGTTGGAGACGGCCAGCTGGCCGGGGCCGATCCACAGCGAGTCCTCCAGGCCCACGCGGACGTGGGAGCCCATGGCCGCACCGATGGTGGCCAGCGGCATCTGGTTCTTGCCGGCACCCAGGATCGACCACTCGTAGCTCTCGCCGAAGAGACGGTCGGCGGTGCGGCGCATGTGCATGAGGTCCTCGGGATGTGCCCCGATGCCACCGAGCAGGCCGAACACGGACTGGACGAAAAGCGGGCCGCGCGCCAGACCGCGCGCCTGGAAGTGCGCGAGGTTGTTCAGGTGCGAGATGTCGTAGCACTCGAATTCGAAGCGGGTGTCGTTCTTGTTGCCGATCTCCAGGATCTTTTGGATGTCGGCAAAGGTGTTCTTGAAGACCAGGTCGCGGGAGTTCTCCAGGCCCTCGCGTTCCCACTCGTGCCCGAACTCCGTGAAGCGCTCGAGCATCGGGTAGAGGCCGAAGTTCATCGAGCCCATGTTCAGCGAGGCAAGCTCCGGCTTGAACTCGATCACCGGGCGCATGCGTTCCTCCACGCTCATGTGCGGGGAGCCGCCGGTGGTGATGTTGATGATCGCGTCGGTGTTGGCCTTGAGCTTGGCCAGGATGGGCTCGAAGTGGGCGGGGTCCTGGGAGGGACGCCCGTCCTTGGGGTCCCGGGCGTGCATGTGCACGATCGAGGCGCCGGCCTCGGCGGCGCCGATGGCCGCGTCGGCGATTTCGTCGGCGGTGACCGGCAGGTGCGGGGACATGGTGGGGGTGTGGATGGCGCCGGTGACGGCGGAGGTGATGATGACCTTGCGTGTATTTGCCATGAGGGTGGGTCCAGATCCTTAGTAGAGTTTTTCGGTGTTGCCGTCGACGGCCATGGCCTGGCCGTTGACGCTGCGGGCCAGGGAGCTGGCCAGGAAGACGGCCATGTCGGCGATGTCGCCGGCCTCGACCAGTCGGTTCAGTGAGGACTGGCGGTGGTAGAGGTCGGAGACTTCGGCGAGCGGGCGACCGAGCATCTCGGCCTTGGCCTCGATGACGGCTTCGATGCGCGGCCCGTTCACGGCACCGGGGCAGATGGCGTTGACGCGGATCTGTTCCTCGCCCAGCTCGATGGCCAGGGTCTTGGTCAACCCGATGACCGCCCACTTGGAGGACGAGTAGGCGCTGCGCCCGGCCATGCCCAGACGCCCGGCAGCGGAGGAGAGATTGACGATGGAGGCGTCGCGCCCCTCGCGCAGCATTGGGAGCATGTGCTTGATGCAGTAGAACTGGCCGTGCACGTTCACCTCGAAGGTGGACTTCCAGGCCTGCGCGTCAAGGGTATCGATGGTGCCGGTGGGCCCGGCGATGCCGGCGTTGTTCACCAGCACATCCAGCCCGCCCAGCTCGGAACGGACCGCGGCGGCGAGCTCGATGACTTGGGCTTCATCCGACACGTCGCTCATGGCAGCGGCGAATCCGGCGGCCCGGGCCGTCTCGACGGCTGCCGGGTTGATGTCGGTGACGAAGACTGATGCGCCGAAGTCCTTGAATGCAGTGGCGATGGCCAATCCGATGCCGGCGGCACCGGCGGTGACCAGCACCCTGCGGTTGCTGAAGTCGAGTCTGTTGTTGTTGTCCATGGTGCGTGTCTTCCTGGTCGTGGCGGGAATCTAGTGGGCGGCGACGGAGGACTTGGCGGGGTCCTCGGTGCCGCGCTTGAGCTTGCGGGTCAGTAGTGCGCCGATGGTGCACATCGCGACGATGAACCAGAGGCCCGAAAGCTTGCTTCCGGTGGTTTCCTCCATGAAGCCCATGACGTAGGGGCCGAGGAACCCGCCGAAGAGACCCACGGTGTTCACGAAGGCAATGCCGCCGGCCAGTGCCGCGCCGGAGAGGCGCGTTGCCGGGTAGGTGAAGAGGATCGGCTGCAGGGCGAAGAAGTTGAAGGCGGCGAGGCAGAAGCCGAGCATGCCCAGGACCGGACCTCCAACGGCGCCGAGGGTGAAGCCGGCAACGATGCCGACCATGGTGGAGGTGGCGATCAGGCGGGAGCGGGACGAATTGGTGGCCAAGCGCGGGAGCAGCAAGGCACCGGCGGCGGAGAAGATCCACGGGATGGAAGTCAACAGGCCGATCTGGATGGTGTTCAGCGTGCCGTAGGTGCCGATGATCGAGGGCAGGAAGAAGCTCAGCGCGTAGACCGCGATCTGGTGGGTGAAGTAGATGGCAACAACCAACAGGATCTGCTTGTCCCTGAGTACGTGGCGCAGCTTCGAGTTGCCCGAGGCCTTGGCCCCTGCGGTCTCTTCGGCCAGGATGCGGGCCTCGAGGTCCTCGGCCTCCTCGCGGGTGAGGAACCTGGATTCGGTGGGCTTGTTCGGCAGGCACTTCCAGACGACGAATGCCAGGATGCAGGCGGGGATGCCCTCGATGATGAACATCCACTGCCAGCCGTGCAGGCCGCCGAATCCGTCAAGGGTCAGCAGCACGCCACCCAGCGGGGCGCCGACGATGTTGGCGATGGAGACGCCGAGCAGGAACATGCCGTTGGCCTTGGCGCGGTCCTTGACCACGAACCACTGGGTGATGAAGTAGATGACCCCGGGGAAGAGCCCGGCCTCGGCGATGCCCAGCAGCATCCGCAGGATATAGAAGGACCATTCGCCCTGGACCAGGGCCATGCATGCGGAGAGGATGCCCCAGGTGATCATGATGCGCATGATCCAGAAGCGGGCACCGACCTTGTGCATGATCAGGTTCGAGGGGATCTCGGACAGCGCGTAGGTCAGGAAGAACAGCCCGGCGCCGATGCCGTATGCGGTGGCCGAGATGCCGAGGTCGATTTCCATCCGGTCCTTGGCCATGCCGATGTTCGTCCGGTCGATGAATGCCATGACGTACGCGGCAATCAGCAGCGGCATGATGCGCCGGAAAATGATCTTGTTGACGACTTCGGGGGACCGCATGGTGGTCGTCCTTGCTGTTGTAGGCATCTCAATGACTTTCTGGATCGGGGCATGGCAGGGGGGGAAACGGACGCGGGCGCGCCAGGGGGAGGAGCGGTGGAGCAAGAAATAGGGTGTGGGTTACTGGGCGCCGTTGTCGGGAGGGCAGCCGCAGGTCCGGCCGATGTGCAGGCGGTGGGCGCACACCGAATGCTTGTAGGTGCCGCGCGGGCGGGTGATCTGGTCGAGGAGGAGTTCGAAGGAGCGCTCGGCCATTTCCCTGACGGGCTGGACGATTGTGGTCAGGCCGATGAGCAGGGAACGGCTGCGCGGCAGTCCGTCACTGCCGACCACCGCCACGTCCTCGGGGATGCGCAACCCCAGGGAGAGCGCATGTTCCATGACGCCGATGGCGATCTCGTCGGAGCCGCAGACGATGGCCCGTGGCGGGTTGGGCGAGCCGAGCAGCTTTTCGCCGGCGACCCGCCCGCCGTCGGAATTGAGCCTGGTGCTGATCTTCCGGTCGCCGGTGATCACGACGCCCGACGCGCTCGCCGTGCGCACAAAGGACTGTTCGCGGGCCAGCGAGGCGGTGGAGAAACGGGGGCCGATGACCGTGGCGATTTCCGTGTAGCCGTGGCCCAGGATGTGGCCCATGAGGTCGGCGGCTGCGGCATCGTCGTCGATGCCCACGAAGTCGCCGGGCAGGTGGTCCGAGTGACGGGAGAGGCAGACATACGGGATGCGCTTTTGGCGAAGTGTCCGCAGTGCCCTGGAGTCCTCGCGCAGTGCGGCGGCAATGATGACCCCGTCCACGTTGCGGGCTGCCAGGGTTCCGGCGACCTGGGCGAGTGATTCGGGATCGTCCTGGGTGGTGGCGACGAAGACCTCGAAGCCCTCGGCGGCCGTGGCGTTGATGATGTGCTGTGCCCACCCGGTGTACATCTGGTTGACGATGTTCGGAAGGATCAACCCCACGACCCGGGTCAGCAGCGGGTCGCGGCCTGACGAGTTGCCGGAGGGCCGGAATCCCATTTCGTTGGCGATCTTCACGACGTGCCGCCGGGTTTCCACCGAGGCCCCGGGCCGCCCGTTCATGATGTAGCTGACCGTGGCCGTGGAGACACCCGATGCGCGGGCCACCGCGGCGGCGGACACCCGGGTGGGTCGGTCCGTCGGGGTGCTGGTGGTGCTCGGCATCTTTGCCTCCTTCGCGGTGTTGCTTCCGTGGCCAGTAAAACTTTGGGGTGTGATCACCATTACAGACCACAGTTCGACGTTAAGCAACGTTAAGTGATGTGGAGCGAGAGCGCTGGGCTTGTGCGGCCGAAATCAAGCCGAATTGCACCGACGGCCGCGTTGGGTTCGGAGGTGTGCGTGCGATGCATGCTTAATGTTGCTTATGACCTGAGTGTCCGTGGGCCTCCCAGGGATGCTCAGGGACAGCCGTCGGGTCCGCCGCCGGACCCGAACATCGGTATTGCCGGGACCGGGGCATTTTGACTTAATAAACCCCTATCGAAGCGTTGGGTGCGGGTTCTAGGCTTGGGGCATGCCGCAGGAAGATCCGTCCGTAGCGGACGTAGGAACCACCGACAGGCAAGCCGCCACGAATGCGACGCCACCGAAGGCGGGACACCGCACGTTCATGCACGTGCTGGTCAATACGGCCCTGGCCAATGTCATCACCAGTTTCCTGTGGTTTGCCCTGACCTTTTGGGTTTACCTGGAAACCCGGTCGGTGTTGGCGACCGGGCTCATCGGCGGGGCCTACATGCTGCTGGTCGCGTTCTTCGGCCTCTTTTTTGGCGTGCTCGTCGACCGCTACCGCAAGCACGCGGTGATGGTGGGATCCACACTGTTCACGGTGGCCTGCTTCGGGCTGTCACTGGCGATGTTCCTGCTGGTTCCCGAAGCCGAACTGATGAGCCTGACAGGAATCTGGTTCTGGCTCTTTGCCATCGTGGTGCTCATCGGTGCGGTCGTCGAACAGCTGCGCAACATTGCCCTTTCAACCACCGTGACGCTGCTGGTGCCGGCGGATCGCAGGGCGAACGCCAATGGCCTGGTGGGCACGGTGCAGGGACTCGCGTTCATGATCACCTCGGTCTTCAGCGGCCTGGCCATCGGGTTCCTGGGCATGGGCGGGACGATCATCATTGCGCTGGTGGCCTGCCTTGCGGTGCTGGCGCACCTGCTGGTCCTGCGGATCCCCGAGCCCAAGATCGTGCGCGCGGAAGGCCGCGAGAATTTCGCCGAGCTGCGTGCCGGGATCGCGGCGGTTCGTGTGACGCAGGGCCTGTTTGCGCTGATCCTGTTCACCACCTTCAACAACCTGACCGGCGGAGTGTTCATGGCGCTCATGGACCCGTACGGCCTGACGATTTTCCCGGTGGAGATCTGGGGCGTGGTGCTCGGGGTGACGGCAACCGGGTTCCTGATCGGCGGCGGGCTGGTGGCGAAGTTCGGCCTGGGAAAGAACCCTATCCGGACGATGTTGATTCTGGTCGCCTTCAGCGGCGTGCTCGGTGCCACCTTCACGATCCGCGAGTGGTGGTGGCTTTACGCGCTGGGCATCTGGATCTACATGATGCTCATCCCCGCGGTCGAGGCCGCCGAACAGACAGTCATCCAAAAGGTCGTCCCGTACAAGATCCAGGGCAGGGTCTTTGGCTTCGCCATGACGTTCGAGGCGGCGGCGGCCCCGATCACCGCTTTCATGATCGCGCCGCTGGCCGAATTCTGGATCATCCCCTACATGGCGTCCGAACCGGGGAAGCAAAGCTGGGGCTGGTTGCTGGGGGAGGGCAATGCCCGCGGCATCGCGCTGGTTTTCCTGGTCTCGGGTATCGCCTCTATCGTGCTGGGACTTGCCGCCCTGGCCACACGGTCCTACCGGAGGCTCTCGGTCGCTTATGCAGAGGCTCCCGAGAGTGCGCCGGCCGCGGCGGACGCGCAGGGCACGGAAACCTCTGCCGGCGACGCTTCTTAAGCACCCAAGCAAGCGGGAGCCGGGCGCGGCCGACGGTTGGGCGCCCGGTTTCGTTGCGCTCGCCGAAGAAGGGTTCCGGCAGCCTTGTGCGTCAGCGGCGCAGCCGGAGCGGGGGATCCTTCTTCCGGGACTTGGCGTACTTTTTCGCCGCGGAGCGGGCGATGGCTTCCTCGGTTTCCCGTATCCGCTCGTAGGCGCGCCTGGACTCTTCGGGCAGGTCCTGGCCGGCGGCCAAGGAGTCCAGGAACGCGCGGGTCATCACGCTGTCCTGGTGGCTGCCCAGGATCCGTTGCAGCCGGTGCGCTCTTCGGGCAAGGCCCTTGGCCCGTTTCGGGTAGATCCCCGCGACGGATTCGGCGGCATGCAGCAGCCGCTTGGTGCCCTTGCGGACCTCGTGCAGCGCCACGTCGCGGGCGTGTCCGGGCAGAGTTCGGGCCGCGGCCCGGTGTGCACCTTCCAAGCGCCTGGCCTCGTTGTTGACGAACCTGACACCCTCGGCGAGGGCGGGCCGGCGGGCACGATCCGTGGCCGGGGGATGGTCGCGGAAGTTCTGAAGGTCGGCCAGGAGCCGGCGGTAGCGTTCGGTCTCCAGGCTCTCGCGCACCTGGATGTAGCCGGAGTTGTACTCCCTACCGAGGACGTGCTCGATGGGCCCGGCAACAAGTCCGGTCTTCAGTTCCTCGGGCAGTTCCCGGAGGTGTGCCCGGAGCCGTTCGCGCATGACGTCGGCATCCCGGGGACGCCCCAGGATCCGGGTGAGCCACTTCAACTCGTCCCCGAGCCTCTTCGTGGCACGGGCGTCAAAGAGGCTGCGGTAGATTTCCAGGGCGGAGCGCAGCCGCCGGGTTGCCGATCTCATCTCGTGGACGGCCTCAGGGCTTCCCGTCCGAACCTCCGGATCCTGGGTGAGCAGTTCGGTGATCTGCCCGTCCAGGTAGTCGATGGCCACGCCAAGGACGGGCCCATTTTTGCGCGCCACCTGCGTGCCGGGTTCGCGTCCGGGCCGCGGAGGGTCCACGGGCCCCTTGGCATCGGCCATGGTGTGCATCCTTTCCCGGAATCGCTGGAACAACAGGTGGCCGCAGCCGGTATGACCCGGGCAGTCCTCCCCGGTTGAGTCCCTCCCGATTCTAGGACCCGGACGCCAATGCGGATAGGGACCCATCGGGGATTGGCAAAGCGGGAGGCCAAGCGCGAAATCTTGACCGTGGGGTCGCCTGCCGGTGGAAAGAAATTAACCATCCGGCCACGTGACCGGGCTTGAATCAATGTGCAGCTAGATATCCCCGTTGGGGGAACGAGACAAGTCATTGAGGAAAGCCCCCGGAATGCCCCGCATCTTGGAAGCCACCACCGCGGTGCCGAACCTGCGCCGGGTCCCCACCGCCGGCGCAGGTCGGCTGTTCAGGTCCGCTGCCCCCAGCGGACTTGAACCGGCAGGTTTTCGGGAGCTTGACTCCCTCGACGTGGGGACTGTCGTGGATTTGCGCGAGCCCTTCGAAATTGCCGAACGCAGGGGCTACGTCCCGGCGGGTGCCGTGCATGTATCGGTCCCGCTGTACCTCGGGCAGCTGCCGGTGGCCACGGCCATCGAGGATGTCTACTTTTCCCTGCTCACCACCCGCGGCACGGAAATCACCAAGGCCGTGGGCGCCATCGCCGCCGGCCTGCCTGCAGGCGTGCTGGTGCACTGTGCCGCGGGCAAAGACCGCACCGGCCTGGTGGTGGCCCTGGTGCTGGAAGTTGCCGGCGTACCGCGCCAGATCCTCCTTGGGGACTATGCGCGCAGCGCCCGGGACCTGCCGGCCAGCTACCGCGAGCGCGTGAACCAGGAGCTGTCCTGTGCACTGGGCGACAGCGGGGAATTACAGGCAGCGCTGCACCTTCATCTGGACAGCCCGGCCGCTGCCCTGGACGCGGCGTTGGACATGGTTGAGGCCCGCTTCGGCAGTGCCGCCTGCTACCTGCTGGTCCACGGGCTGGATCCGGCCGACCTGACGATCCTGCGCGAGGAACTGGCGGGTCCCGGCGCCGCGGATGAAGCCGGGCCGGACGTATGAGCGCAGCCGGCGCCACCCTGGTGCAATTGACCGACACCCACCTGTTGAATGGTGGAGCCCTGCTGCATGGGCGCATCGACACCTGGGCCCGCACCACTGCGGCACTCAATGCCGCCGCCCGCTTTTTCCCCGATGCAGTGCTTGTCACCGGGGACATCTCCGACCGCGGTGCACAGGTCTACTCCCGTGCCGCCAAACTGTTTGAGCAGGCGGAACGGGAACTCGGCTGCCCGGTCATCGTGGTGCCGGGCAACCACGATCCGGCAGGCTCGGTGGGCGCGGCGTTCAACCGCAAGCGCCTGGCCAGCGGCCCCAACCCCGCGGACACGGTGCACCTGGTCGACGGCCTGCGGATCATCGGGCTGGACACCCACGGGTTCCGCGAGACCGAAGGGCGGCTCAGCGGCCGGCAGCTTCAATGGCTGCTGGCGGTGTTGAAAACGCCCGCGCCGCGCGGGACGGTTCTTGCCCTGCACCACCCGCCGATCGACTCCCTGTTGCCGGCCCTGGCAGGAAGGGGCCTGGCCCGCCCCGAGGAACTTGCAGCGGTGCTTGCCGGCAGCGACGTCCGCGGCATCCTCTGCGGCCACTACCACCTGCCCGCCACCGGAAGCCTGGGAGGCATTCCGGTGTGGATCGGCCCGGCCGTCTCCTACAACCACGACCTCTTCGCTTCCGAAGGCTCGACGCGGGGCCTGGATCCCAGCTGGTTCAGCGTCATCAAGGTCGGTGCCGGGCAGCTGTCCGCCACACCGGTGCAGGTGGCCATACCCGTGGCTGCGTTCACCCGCGAGGTGCCGGTGCCCGCCCGCCAACCTGCCCTGCTCTAAAGATCAGTTTCAACCAGCAACAACCACTCGCAAGCCGCACCACTGGTGTGCGGCACCTTTAGGAGAAGACATGAAGAACCGCCTCACAGTCCTTGCACCCCTGTTGTTGATCCCGGTGCTGGGATTGACCGCCTGCGCCGGTGCCGGAACTCCCGCCGATGCCGCGGCCACGAAGACCCTTACTGTCTACACCTCGGAGCCGCAGGCCAAGATCGACCAGGTTGTCGAGGCCTTTGAGAAGGCCAACGCCGGCGTCGAAGTCAAGGTGTTCCGGGCAGCCACCGGGGAACTGAAGACCCGTATCGCCACCGAGAAGCAGGCAGGAAAGATCACCGCTGACGTCATCCTGGCGGCCGACGTCCCGACCTTCGAGGGCTACGCCGCCGACGGCTCGCTGGCGAAGCTGGACATCGAAAACGGTGCCGACCTGGACAAGAAGTTCGTTGACGCCGAAGGCCATTGGGTGGGCACCCGGATCATCCCCACCATCATTGCCTACAACACCGGCGCACTGACCGAGGCACCGGCAAGCTGGGCCTCGCTGACCGAGGACACCTACAAGGGCAAGATCGCGATGCCGAACCCGGACGTTTCGGGCGCCGCGGCATTCAACACCGCTGTGTGGTTGCAGGAGCCGGCCCTGGGCAAGGACTGGATGGAAAAGCTCGTGGCCAACGACCCCACGGTCCTGGAAAGCAACGGGCCGGTCGGCCAGGCCGTGGCCGAGGGCAGCGCGGAGGTCGGCATCGTGGTCGACTACGTGGCCCGCGAGCTCGCCGCCAAGGGCTCGCCCATCGCCGTGGGCTACCCCAGCGATGGCGTCCCCTACGTCTCGCAGCCCGCCGGCGTCTTTGCCGATTCCGCCAACCAGGAAGTCGCCAACGACTTTGTTGATTTCCTGATTTCGAAGGAAGGCCAGGAGCTGGCGGTCTCGCAGTCCTACCTTCCGGTCCGTGAGGATGCAGGTGTACCTGCAGGTGCCCCGGCACTGAGCGAGATCAACCTGCTGGATCCGGACCAGGTGAAGATCGCCTCCGGCCAGGCAGCGGCAGTGGAATTCTTCAACTCGCTGTTGAAGTAAAGGACCCCATGGCGACCGACATCATCGAAAAAACGGCCACGGAGCAGGAACGGGAGCTCGCCCTCGGTGTGTCCGTTCCTGCCCTCGGTCGGCGCAACCGGAGCGTGCCGTTCCGGAAACCAGGCCGCGCCGGGGACGGCCTGGGTCTGCTGCGCACGATGGTGTGGGTCGCCATGGCCTTTTTGGTGGGCCTGCCCCTTGCGGCACTGGCCCTGCAGGGAATCCAACCCGCGGCAAGGCAGGTCTTCGGGGACCCGGCCGTGGCGACCGCCGCGCTGAACTCGGTGGCCAGCGCCACCGGCTCGGCACTGCTGGCCACCATGGCCGGCGCGTTCCTTGCAGTGGTGCTTGAACGGTCCAACGTCCCGTTCAAGGGGCTGCTGCGCTGGCTGGTGTTGCTTCCCTTCCTGATCCCGCCCTTCATTGGCGCCATGGCCTGGATGGCGCTGCTCGGTGCCAACGGCCCGGTGAACAAGTCCCTGCAGTCAATCGGCATCGATGCCAAGGCCAGCATCTTCGGTGGCTGGGGAGTCGTCTTCCTGCTGGCGGTGCATTCCTACCCCGTGGCCTACCTGGTCATCGCCGCCGCCCTGCGGCGGATCCCCGGGAACCTGGAGGAAGCCGCCCGCATCTCCGGGGCGGGAACCGCGCAGGTGCTTGGCACCGTGACTTTTCCGTTGCTGCGCCCCGGGTTGCTTGCGGCTTTCGTGCTCACCCTGGTGGCTAACCTTTCCGACTTCGGCATCCCGGCCCTGATCGGGTTGCCGGAACGCTACACAACCCTGACCACGCTGGTGTATCGCTACCTGGCCTCCAGCACCACCAGCAACCCGCTGCCCGCGGTCTCGGCAATCGGCCTGGTGCTCTTGGGGCTCGCAGTGCTCACGGTGCTTGCCCAGCGCAGGCTGCCCACCGGCACGCAATTGGGCTCCGGCCCCGCCGGCATGGAGCTGGAATTGGGCCGCGCCCGGATTCCGGTTGCGGTGCTGTTGTGGCTATGGACCGCCGTCATTTGCCTGGTGCCGTTGCTGGCCTTGGCTAGCCAGGCGCTGTTGCCCGCCCCGGGAGTCCCCTTGACGTGGGAAAACCTGACCTTGGACAACATCATTCGCGCATCCACCTCCCCGGGTGCGATCTCCGGGATCGGGAACTCGATCATGCTGGCCGGGGGAGCGGCGTTGTGCTGCACGGTGCTGGGACTGGGCATCGCGCTGCTGTTGACCCGTGACAAACACCGCAGCAACCCGGCGCTCGATGTGGCGGCAACCCTGCCCCAGGCCCTGCCGGGTTTGGTGATTGCCGTGGGGTGGTTGCTCATTGCCCCCATGCTGGGAATCTTCAACACCCCGTGGGTGATACTGGGTGCCTATGTCATGGCGTTCATCGCCCTGGTGGTCCAGTCCGTGCGCGCACCCTTGGCCGCCGTGTCCTCCGCGCTCGAGGAGGCTGCCCGCTCCGCCGGCGCAACCCCGTTGCGCGCCCTGCTGGATGTCACGGCACGGCTGGCGGTCCCGGCCGCCGTGACCGGCGGGGTGGTCGTGCTGCTGACCGCGGTGCGGGAACTGACCATTTCCATCCTGTTGGTGGCACCAGGAAGCCAGACCCTGGGCGTAACCATCTTCAACCTGCAACAGTCGGGCGACTACGGCGGCGCCTCCGCCCTGGCCCTGCTGGTTGCCCTGGTGGGAATCCTCGGGCTCTCGGCCACCGCCGCGCTGGCCAATCGCCGTGGCGACAAATAGAAATCTTGTGAAAGGAACTTCCCGTGGCAACCATTGAAATGACCAATCTGGGCCATGTCTACGGCAACGGGCATGTGGGCCTGGACGCGATCGAACTGGACGTGCGGGACGGCGAGTTCCTGGCCTTGCTCGGACCCTCCGGCTCGGGCAAGACGACTCTACTGCGCACCATTGCCGGTTTTTTGCGGCCCTCCGCGGGGAAGCTCGCAATCGGTGGACGCACCGTGGCAGGCGACGGAATGTGGGTGCCACCCGAGAAGCGTGAGCTGGGCATGGTCTTCCAGGACCACGCCATCTGGCCGCACCTGAGCGTTGCGGGCAACGTCGGCTATCCGCTGAAGCTGGAGGGTATCCCGCGGGCGGAGATCGCCAAGCGCGTGGCCGCGGTGTTGGAGCAGGTTGGCCTTGCCGAATACACCAACCGGAAGCCCTCGGCACTCTCCGGCGGACAACGCCAGCGCGTGGCATTGGCCCGGGCGATCGTGGCCAAACCGCAGGCGCTGCTGCTGGACGAGGCACTCTCTGCACTGGACGAACCCCTGCGGGCCAGGCTCCGGCTGGAGCTGCGGGCCCTGACCCGCGAGGAGGGCCTGACAGCGGTGCACGTGACTCACGACCGCGCCGAGGCCCTCGGTCTGGCAGACCGGGTGGCTGTGCTGAACCGGGGGAAGATCCAACAGATCGGAACGCCCAGGGAATTGCTGGAAAATCCGGTCAACTCCTTTGTCGCATCCTTTGTTTCGGATGCGACGCTCTTCCCGGGCACCTTGGTCGACGGTCACTTCCATGCCGACCATCCCGGGCTCAGGCTCCCGGTCGGCAGCGGTGCGCACGGGAGCCCCGCCACACGCGTGATCGGTGAGCGGGCGTTGGCAGGCTCGCGCTCGCGACGTGCCGTTGCCGCGGTGGCGCCCACCGCGGTGCGGCTGGAGCCGGTGCAGGCAGATACCCCGTTGGCGCGCGTCACCTCGGCGCTCTACGGCAGGCATGGATATGAAACCAGCCTGGATTGGGCAGGCACCCAGCTGCGCGTGCTGGTGGATGGCTGGGTGCCCACGGAGGGGGAGCTGGTCCGTCCGGTGATCGATCAGGCGCATGTGTTCTGCGAGGAACCCAGCACCAGCGAGGGGCGGGCGGCATGATCCAGTATCACTGGGCCCTGGTCCGCCACGGCGAAACCGAATGGAACCGCACCGGCCGGCTGCAGGGGAGGGCTGATATCCCGCTGAACGACACCGGCCGGGCGCAGGCCTTGGCCGCGGCCGAGGAACTCGCCGCCCAGGGCCCTTGGGATCTGGTGGTCAGCTCCACCTTGGGCCGGGCCCGTGAAACCGCTCGGATCATTGCCAAGCTGCTGGGTGCCGGTGCCGTGGTGGAGGTTCCGGCGCTGGTGGAGCGCGACTACGGCCCGGCGGAGGGCGCGAGTGTCGTGGGCATCGACGAGCGAGCCAAGGCCGAACTGATGGAGGGCGGGGAAAGTGCCGAATCGGTGGTGCTGCGTGGAACCGCTGCCTTGGCATGGCTTGCAGCTTCCCACCGAGGGCGGCGTCTGGTCATCGTCAGCCACGGCACGCTTATTCGGCTGGTGCTCTCTGCGGTTCACGGACGCGATATTCCGCGGGTGGAAAACGGGGAAGTCATTGCACTGGATGTTCAGCTTGTCGATGGGCGTGTGGAGCGCTCACAGCAATTGAGGTGAGTGTCTCCGGAGTTCCTGGCCTTTCAAGCACCCGGACATGTCGCCTGCGCCAGCTATTCTTGCACCCATGACAAACCACCAAATCACGCTCGGAGCAATCAACCTTGAGGCCGAGGACCCGATCGCCCTGGCCAAGTTTTGGGCAGCGGTCACCGGGGCCGAATCCTCGGCCGGCGGCGACAGCGTCTACCTGCCGCCAAATGGCCCCGGAGGATTCGGGATGTTCTTCCAGCCGGAAAGCGAGCCACGGGCCGAACGCCAGGTGGCACACTGGGACCTCACCGTCCCGTGGGGTTCCCGAGCGGTGGAGGTCGAGCGCCTGATAGGACTCGGCGCGACGCACCAGTGGGATGTCCTGGAGGAATACCCGCACGTCCAGTGGACCACCCTTGCCGATCCGGAAGGGAACCTGTTCTGCATCGCGGAGCACCCGCCCGTGGACCAGCAACGCGCATAGCTCCCGCGAGCCTCGCATCAAGGCCACTCGCCACCGGTCGCCTGCAAATGGTTTCCGTTGGCACGAGTTGCCGCAGACATGAGGTGATTGAAATTGTCTCGGCGGTCCTTGCAGTTTTGCCCGTTCGTTCCGGCTCCCTGCCGTCCCATGGCAGGCGGCCTAGGATTTCTGCCCGCGACCAGCTCGTTTTGATCGGCAATCATTGGCAGTAAGAACGACCTGTAAGGGCTGAACTGGGCTTGCTGGTGCATGACTTCGCTGGCGGTGGCCGGCATCTAGGTTTGCCGTTCCAACTCGATGCTTGTTGTATTTCCTGCACCTTGGAGCGGGGAGGTGCCGGTACCCATAAAGTGGTCAGCCCATTTTTATGACTTGGACCAGTTGCTCATAATAGTTTCCCATGATCTTATGAGTAACCGCTCCAGGGTAGGTCGACCCCGTCGACCGCCGAACAAACTGCACCCACCAAGCCCTGGTGGCCAGCGTGGCCCGGTGCAGGGATGACAAGTCGGCCGTCGACCACTTGGATCGGATGGATGCCGAAAGAACCGTGTTCCGCCTCACCCATGCGGCGTGGGAGGAATACCGTTGCCGCGGGGTCGGTTGCACCAGGCAACCCCACCCCAACGTTTGGAGTCCCGCCCCATGGACCTGTTTTCCCCGCTCACCCTCGGTGACCTCGAACTGCCCAACCGACTCGTCATGGCACCGCTGACCCGCTCCCGATCCCGAGTGGACGGCGTGCCGAACGACGACGTCGTGGAGTACTACCGGCAGCGCGCCTCGATGGGCCTGATCGTGTCCGAGGGCGTCTACCCCAGCTTCACGGGCCAGGGGTTCGTCCGCCAGCCGGGTCTTGTCACCGAGGAGCAGATCGCCGGATGGAAGCGCGTCACCGACGCGGTGCACTCTGAAGGCGGCCTCATCGTTGCCCAGGTGATGCACGCCGGCCGGGTCACCCACACCGAGACCACCGGGCAGGGCCACGTCGTCGCGCCGAGCGCCATCGCGGTTGACGGCGTCTCGCGGACCTACACCGGCAAGCACGCCTACCCGGTCCCGCACGCTCTGGAGACCGGCGAGCTGCCGGGCATCGTTGAGGAGTTCGTGCGCGGATCCCGCAATGCGATGGCCGCGGGATTCGACGGAGTGGAACTGCACGGTGCCAACGGCTACCTGCTGCACGAGTTCATGGCACCCAGCGCCAACACCCGCACCGACGCCTACGGTGGGTCCCCGGAAAACCGGGCGCGCTTCGTCATCGAGGTCGTCACCGCCGTGGCCAAGGCCATCGGGGCGGGGCGGACGGGCCTGCGCATTTCCCCCGAGCACAACGTCCAGGGCGCGGTGGAAAGCGATCCGGCAGACGTCGCGGCAACCTATGCAGGCCTCCTTGATGGGATCGCGCCCCTGGGCCTGGCGGCGCTGAGCATCCTGCACGCGGATCCCGCCGGGGACCTCGTCCAGGACCTGCGCTCACGCTTCGGTGGACCCGTCCTGCTGAACACCGGGTTCCAGGCCGTCACCACGTACGACGACGCCGCTGCGGTTGCCGCCAACGGCTGGGGTGACGCCGTGGTGGTTGGTCGCCCGGCGATCGCCAACCCGGATTTGGTGCGCCGCTGGCAAGAGGGCCTGCCGCTGAACGAACCCGACGCGTCCACCTTCTACACCGAGGGCGCTGTCGGGTACACCGACTACCCGTTCTGGGAGAACTAAGTCAGCCAACCTCCGGCCTGCGAGAGAACACGGCCTCTTCCGGTGCCGCCGGGATGGTGCCCCGACGGACCCGCCCGTCGCCCCTCATGCCCTAATCTCGGTCGAGCTTCAGGATCTTGGTCCCGGCGACACTTCCTACCAGCATCCCTCCCGGAACTTGGATCGCCGTCGTTGGATTTCCAAATCCACTCTGTTCTCCGTGGGCTACTCGTTTGATCGTGAATTCTGCGGGGTTCAGTTCGTAGATGTCATAGCGTTCGTCAGGTTTCCGCTGGCCCGACAGATACCCGTTGAACGTCTCGAGGCTGTCTATGACCTGCCCCGTGATCAACAGTGTCCCCTCGCCGGTGAAACGCAGATTGTCAGGCATGAGATCGATGCTCGCTGACCTCAGCTGTTCGCCCGTTGCGGCATTGATTTCCAGGATCTCCTTGCTGCCCCACGAAGCGACGTAAAGCGATTTTCCATCCGGGGATACGGCAATCCCGTTGGGGGTCGAGATGTCGCTGCCGCCGACCTTCTTCCAGCCGGCTTCCACGGTCCAACGCAAAACGTGGCCAGTAGGCTCGCCCTCGAATGCACGCGCAAATTCGCCGGGCATGTCGGTCGGATCAAGGAAATGCGTGACGTAGAATCCATCCGTCAACGGATCGGGGGCCACACCATTGCCGAATGAGCCATCAGGTAGCACGGAGCATCCCACCCAGGTCAGCCCCGGGTCCTGTGCGGAACCACCCACTTCGAAAACCTCGACCGCTTCCCTGCCACCGTGGTTGACGACATACAGGAGCTCAGTGCCATCACTGTCAATCTCGCTTCCGAGGCCGTGCGGCGATGCCGCTGAACTGTCAGGCGGGCCAGGGCACTCGGGAAAACGAGTCTTGTCATGCTCAACGGCTTTGCCGGTTCCCGGCCAGAGCGGGGAAAGTCGTTCTGTCTCCGGATCCATGGAGTAAAGGCTCCCGGCTTTGCCTGAGTCTCCACCCGGATCAGCCGACATGCCGCTGACAACAACGATGCCCGAACGAAGCTGGAGAAGGTCTTCCGGTTTGTTGGGCCCGGGAACAAGTTGCGCGTTCCAGACGGCTTCCGGTTCCGGGGCGGACATTGGTAGGGAAGCGGCTGGTGAGCAAGCCGAGAGGGACAACAATCCGACTACTGCGCCGGCGACCGCCGCGGTGGCGTTCAAACGACTTCGAAATGGGGACATTGGATCTCCTTAGAGGTACGTGGTGATGCGGCCGTTCCCATTTGTAGGTTGCGGCTGCGAATGAGAGGGATAACGGGTCGGAGCGAATCGCGGAAAGACGTGCGCAGACTCAGGTTGAAAGCCGGAGCCGGGATATTGGCACGCACCGGCTGAAGACATTCGGGTCCTGCAGCGGGTGGAAGGAATCGGATTTAGGCCGTGCTCGAACCTTTGTTGGTCTGGTCGATCGCTCCGGAAAAACGCGCTCGAAAAATGTGGTGCATTTGATCGGTCACGGCATGAGGGCAGAAGGGCGTCTTCCCTTGGAGGTTGGCAGTTAGGACAAGGGGATCCGCAGCAGGTCTTGGCCCACCGTCAGATCGCCCGAGAAGTCTCGTCGCACCGTCTGGCGCCAGCGACGTACAGGCCAGTCCATCGGCACCAGATGATTCAGTACCAATCGACGGACGCCGGCTTCCTCCGCGACCTTGCCTACTTCATCCGCAGCAGTGTGGGCGCCAAGCATGTGCTGGTAGCCAGCTTGAACCTGTGGAGAACGCGGCTCAGGCATTTCCTCATTAAGCCACTCACGGGAGATGGCCTCGTGCACCAGCACATCGGCGCCCTGAGCAAGCTTTACCAAGTTAGGCGTGCGCGATGTATCGCCGGAAAAAACCACGCTCCCGGCTTCTGTCTCGAATCGGTAGGCGAAAGCGGGGAATACCGGTGCATGTTGAACGAGGATACACGTGACACTGACCCGGTCATCCTCATAGACCGGTACGGGCTCCATGGCTGGAACGTTGTTTCCATTGGGATCGGCTATCAAATCCGAGGGCAGTACGATGTCGCGTGCCCGAACGAGTTGATCGGGGTTCTTCGCATGGTTATCGGCGATCCGGTCGTTGAAATCGGTAGCGAACGCGCGCTTGATCAATTCCCATGTTTCGGCAGTTCCAGGGGTGGGGTTATCCGGAGCAACCACCTGGCCGCGAGGCCCGCCGCCGAACACCGGAGGCAGCATCCCCCTGTTACCTGGACCAATAAGCTCCACCGGACGATCGACCATTTGGAGCCCATTGAATAGCCCCGACGTGAAGAGGCTGTTGAGATCCACAATGTGATCAGAATGCAGATGGGTTAGGAATACGGCCCGAAGCGCGTCAAGCGGACCGCCATTCGGCACCTGCCAGTTTCCCAGCCGAGCTTGACGCAGTCGTTGTAGGACGCCGTGCCCCGCATCCACCAGATAGTACCGATCACCCACCTTCAGTGCGCTTGCGATGCCCTCGCACTCGGCCCCAGGCATGAACGTGGGCCCACCCCCAACACCGAGGAGGATCACCTCGGTATCGGCCGTGGCCTCCCGCGGGTCGCGGACAGAGGCATGGCCGGGCGCGGCACCTATGGCCGTCGTTGCCCCGGCCACCAGGCTGGACTGCAATAAGCGTCGACGAGAAAGGCTGGTATGGGGCATTTGATTTGGCATGTTGGCGAGTCTAACAACGCCGTCGGGCGCTTCGCCGAGTGCAAATGCAACCTCTGACGGCCAGGTATACGACACGGGTATGGCTTCGGAATTCGGGCTCGACCGGGTGTCAGATCCTCAGCCGTCGGACCAAGCGTCGATACTGCTGACTGCACTCGGATTCCATTCGTGGCCGACGGAAGGAACCGCCCTGGAGCGGTGGTTCAGTGGCCTGACAGGGAAGGCACTACGCCGCGGCGCCCTCGTCTCCCGGCCCGACCTGATTGCGAAGATCGAGGACTCACCCCAAACCGTCAATCGGGACCAGGGCCGCCGAGTTCATCATCGAGAAAGGCAGACATAGCCGCGGCACTCTCGGAACCATCGAGCAAAAGCAGTGGCTACATCGAGAGCCCGGCGGGGGAAGCCGCGGGCCGACATCGTTGTTCCGGATGCGTTTGAGACAATGAAGATGCGCGACACCCGCCGCGCAAGAAATTATCCACCACGGCCGTCAAGCAAATCGTCGGTAGGTTCTCCCACGAACGGAGCATGATCGTACGTTGCCATCGCCTACACCGGAGCCCCTAATGACTGACCGCACTTCCAAGAGCGTTGCCACTCGACAGCGTTTTATCGACGAGGCCTTGCGACTGTTCAAGGAAAAAGGGTACGAGCAGACGTCAATGGCACAGATAGCGTCGGCTGCCGGCGGGAGCAGGGCAAATCTATACCTCTACTTCAATAGCAAGCCACAGATCATCATGAGCCGGATGCAGGAGATTGAAGCCGAGGTTGTCGAGCTCTATGCGATCCTCGATCAAATGCCTGATCACGCACCCGATTCCATGAGAGGTTGGCTCGAAAAGGCCCGGCAGATGTGGGTACGGTCCGCCCCGGAGTTTGAAGCCATCAATCGGGCCATGGGGACCGAACCGAAGGTGCTTGACGAGTGGCTGGCATTGCTCCGGCGAATCGCCTTGGCCCAGACATCGTTGTACGTAGGCTGCCAGGGCGAAGACGAGCGGGAGGACCGGGAGGTGCACATGGCCACCCTCATGACGAGTCTGGAACGGAACTTCTACTTCCTCTACATCCGTGGTCACCAGGAACGGGAAGACCGGGTCCTCGCCTCGCTGGCCCGGCAATGGGCGCACCTGTTTGGCGAGTGACCCGGTCCAAGAACCGGTGTGGGATCAGTGGGCCACTATTTGGGAGAGCCGCACCTGCTTCGACAGCGTGAGCCCCGAGACGATGGCGAAGACCGTGGCGAAGGCGGCCACGATGAATCCGATGTCAAAGACTTCCGGTCGCGGTGCCATGGTGACGGGGTCGGTGCCCCAACCCAGGATTGCCGAGAAGATGGCCGCGCCGATCGACGAGGCCGCCAGGGCGATGGCCACGTAGACCGATGCTGTCCCCGCTGCCTGTGCTTCACGCGCCTCGAGCGCAATCACGGAGACCGCAGTGGTGAGCAGCGAGGTGTAGGCGAAACCGAAGACGAAGATGGCAACGAGTACGGCGATGACATGCTCGTGCGTGAATCGCAGGAAAACGAAATCGGCGGCCAAGGCAATTCCCGCACCCAAGATCACGTTGCGCGCCGGAACACGCACCAGGGCTCGGGACACATAACGTGCGGCAACGATGCCGGCAACGATCATCGGAATGAACAGCAGGCTCGAGACGAGCGGGTTGAAGCCGAAACCGTAACCGAGAAGGGGCGCCGGAAGTATCGCCCAGGTCATCACGAGGTTGAACATCAGCATGCCGGTGATGCCCATGGTCAGGAACACCGTGTAGGCGGGCAGGAGTCGAGCGGAGAACAGCTCCTTGACGTCAACCAGGGGGTGGGCTGAACGAGACTCCCAGACCAGGGAAGCTACAAGCAGGACGACGCCCAGCCCGACGGAAACAAGGGTCAGTGCCGAGGTGGGGCCCCACACCATTGACTGGCTGATTCCCACGCACAGGGCGGTCAGGCCCAGTCCCATGAGCAGGACGCCAACGACGTCCAGGGACCGTGCGGAGTCCTTGTGGCGCAAGAGGGCATCGGAATCGTCGCCCCAGCGGAGGAATGCGACCAGCGAGAGTATGGTCAGCAGGGCACCGAAAACGAAGGCAAGGCGCCACGAAAGGCCGAGCGCAACGAACACCCCGCCGAACGCGAAGCCAATGAATACTCCCACGGCCTGGCCCGCAGCAATGACGGCAACTGCCTTCTTGCGGTCCACGGAGCTGAGCCGGTCACGCATGATTCCCAGGCACAGCGCCTGCCCTGCCATGACGCCGGTGAGGAAACGGCCGATCAACAGCACCGTGAAGTTGGGGGCCACTGCGGAGATCGCGTAGCCCAGGGTGATCCCCACGACGCACCAAATCATCAGACGGCGGTGACCGAAGATGTCACCCGCCTTGGCCAGCAGGGCAATCGTCGAGGCCCCGCAAAGCGTGGTCGCCAGCAACGCCCACGAAACCTGCTGCGGCTCGAGGCCCAGTCCGGCGGCCATGGATCCGTAAAGCGGAATGGCCATGAGGGTGCCTACCTCGTTGAGCATTTGCAGCAGTGAGAAGGTCACCGCCAACATCAGGCCACCCTTGCGCCATGAGAGGGTCCTGCCGCCGGGTTCCCCCGAATCGATCGTGGACACCGCCGGACGGTTGTTGAACGGGGATGACGAAGCTGACCCCTGTGGGGCGGCAGCGGCCGCGAACCGATTATTACTCATGCGATCTCCTTGGGAGGGTGGAACACCTGCCGAACGGGCAAAATCCCCGTGATCGGACATCCGCCAAATTTTGCGAGCGTGATGCAAGTCACCAGTGTTCAGATAAAACTAGACACGTGTCAAGCGAAAAAGGTTTTCGGACATATATTTCTCGTATGCCATTGGGGCGAACGGGGGGGCAAGGTGCCACGGTGCCGAGCGGACCGCCATGGATGTGCCATTGATGGCCCAGCGGCAGCTGAGGCGACCACCGCTGGTTCACCTGGATTTCGCAGTCCCCGACTTCGGGGCACACTGAAGACCCCTGCGCCCTGCGGCGATCACAAGGCGGTCGAAACCGCCCCTTCCGGGCGGGCCGGCGCGCCGTTGTGTTGGCGGGAAAGGCTTCGCGCTCTGGCAGGGCATTGCCCCGGGCCGCGGTGGAATCGGGCGCAGGGGAGGGTGTTAGAGCACCGGGCTTTCCTCCTGGGTCGGAGGCGCGCTACTTGGAGCTTCCGGGGATGGCTTAGAGTTCAATGTCGTTGGGTCCCACATGCTGGCCGCCGCCGTCAATGTTGAGCACGGCACCGGTGACGTAACTGGATGCAGGAGAGGCAAGGTACACGGCCAGACCCTCGAGTTCGGATAGCTCGCCGGCGCGTTTCATGGCGGAAACCTTCATGAAGTCGGAGCTCATCGACGCGGCGATGGGGTTGGCCTTGCGGATGCCCGTCTCAAACAGGCCCGGAGCGATCGCATTGACGGTGATGCCCCGATGGGCGAGCTCGAGCGCGGCGTTGCGCACCAGCCCGACCACGCCGGCCTTGGTTGCCGCATAGGCATAGCCGACCATTGGATCCGCCCGGATGCCGCCGACCGAGGAGGTCACGACGATGCGTCCGAATCCCGTGTTCATGTGCCTGGCCGCCGCGGACATGGCGTTCACCGCGCCGGTGAGGTTGACGTCGAGGACCTGTTGCCAACGCTCATGGTCCAGCTCGGTGATCCTGCCCGACTTCAGGCGCGGACCGATCCCCGCACTGATCCCGGCGTTGGCGAACACCGCATGCAGGCCGTGCTCGCCATGCTCGAGTCGGTCGAAGAGGGCGTCGAGTTGTTCAAAGTCGGTGGTGTCGGCGGCTGCGATGTCGACCCGCAGGTCGCTTTGGGCGAGTTCGGCCTGGGCCTCCAGGAGCCGGTCCTCCACGACATCGAGCAGGGTCACGTGGGCGCCAGCCTCGGCCAGCGCCGTGCCCATGCGCAGGCCCAGCCCGCTGCCGCCCCCTGTGACCACGATGCCCAGCCCCCTGACGTCGAAGAGCTCACCGAGCTTCCGTAGGCGGCGGTCCTCGGAAATGGGGGAGTGGTTTGTACTGCTGGTTGTAGTGGTCATGCCAGTTACTCCTGTTCGGAAGCGTCGGCTCCGTGCGCTCGCACGAGGGCCATGGTCAGGGCGCCCTCAAGGACCCCGTGGGTGCCAAGGGTTGAGGCGATCTGCAGAACGGCCAGCAGCTCATCCGGCGTGGCTCCGTGGCGCAGGGCGTTGCGGAAATGCTGTTCGATGCCGGGTCGGTGCAGATGGGTCGCGGCAACGTCGAACGCGATATAGATGAATTCCTTGACCTTGGGCTCGAGCACCCCATCCGTCCAGGGGAGCCCGGAATACTCGCAGTAGGCCTCGAAAAGATCGGGGTCAAGTCGCAGGAGCTGTTCGAAGTCTTCGTGCCAGAATCCGCGGCGCGCCGTGAAGAGATCCTGGAGCTCTTGCTGGCGCTCGGACAGGGGAGCCGGCTCCTGCGGAATGTTGCCGGTTTCCCGCAGGACTTTCTCGAGGATGGCCCCGCCGACATTGTGGGCGTGGATGCCGAGGGTTCCACACAACTGCAGGACTTCCGCGACCTCGTGCTCGGTGGCGCCGGCTTTCAATGCACCGCGTACATGACGTTCCGTGCCGGGACCGTAGAGGTGGGTAGCTGCCGCCGCGACGGCCAGGTGGACCAGGTGGCGGATCTTCTCGGAGAGCACGCCTTGGCGATGGGCCACGCCAACCAGCCCGGCATGAACCGCGAACATGCGTGGGTCAAGATCCAACAACGCCTGCAGCCGCTCGTCCCAGTCCCCATGCAGGCGCTCGAACTCGACCCTGAGTTGGTTCGGGGAGGTAGCCGGGGCAGTGGTGATGTTTGTCGTCATGGGCGTTGTTCCTTCATCGTTCGGGTAGGTTCAAGCGTGGTTTGCGGTCGAAGACGTCGTCCGTGCCCGTGAAGTTCTGCGTCCCAGGATCCGGCATCGGTTTCGGGCGAGGCCTCTCAAGCGGGTAGGCCCCGGATGGTGCCGGGCACGGGCCACGCCGTTCCGCCGGGCTGTGGGGCCCGTCACTACGCTAGTTGGAGCAAGCCTGCCTGCCCATATCCGGCGTTCAGCCGGAAGAAGCTGGATATACCTTCCGTGTATGGACCGGTGGGCACCCCGCGGTCCGGGATGGGGGCGCAAAGCCGTCAGCAAATCCCGTATTGGGCCGGGGCGAGTCGGATCCGGCCCGGAGAAGATGTCCGCTCCCGCGGAGAGCCCGGAAGATCTGCGGAGGATGCCAATGAACGCTCGAGGCCCGTCCCGGTGTGGCGCAGCAACGACCGAACCGGTCGAGTGATTCGGTAATGGCTGCCGAGCCTGACCTCTGGCCCCGACTGCTGCCGAGCCGACCACGAAGGATCGCCGGGTACCCCGAATCCGGAATTCGAGGTACCCGTTGGACGGTCTAGGCGCCCGGTTGCGCACCCAGCTGCCCTGCAGCGCTCTACCCGAGGTGGGCCTTGCCGAACGGTTCAGGAGCTACCGCAGGCAGGGCCACCTCGGGCAGGTCGCGCTCAGCGGCCGAGCACCAGGCGAGGACAGCTTCCGGCGGCACGGGAAACACAGATCATCATGGTTTCGTTGGCCTCTTGTTCCGAGGACGAGAGGATTGAATCCCGATGGTCTGCCTGCCCCGAGAGGATCGGGGTCTCACACGTGCCGCAGGTTCCGGTCTTGCATGAGGAGATCACCGGAAGGCCGGCCTTCTCGGCTGCATCCAGGATCGTCTCGTCCGCGCCGACTTCGATGACGGTGCCGGACTCGGCGAACTCGACCTCGAACGGACTGTCCGGCGCGGTTCGCTCCACGGGCTTGGGGGCGAACCGTTCCAAACGCAAGGCATCCTTGGGCCAGTGGGCGGCGTGCCCTTCGGCCGCCCGGAGCAGCGGTTCGGGACCGCACGCGTAGACCAGTGTGTCCGCCCGGGCCTCGGCCAGCAACCCGGGCAGGTCGACGTGCCCAAACTCGTCCTGGGGAACAACGGTGACACGGTCGCCGTAAGCGGCCAGCTCGTCCAGGAAAGCCATGGACGTGCGGGTGCGGCCGCCGTAGGTCAGTTCCCAGTCGGCTCCCGCGCGCTCGGCTTCCCGGATCATGGCCAGGATCGGCGTAATGCCGATGCCGCCGGCGATGAACAGATACTTCCCCGCGGGGGAAAGGCGGAAGTTGTTGCGCGGCCAGGACACCGTGACGGCAGAGCCCGCAACGAGCCTCTCGTGCACGGCAGCGGAACCGCCTCGCCCGGAAACTTCCTTGAGCACGCCGATCCGGTAGGTGCTCCGCTCCTCACTGTCCGAGGAAAGCGAGTACTGGCGCACGTAGGGATCGAGCTCCCCGTTGGGGATGTGGACATCGACGTGGGCTCCGGCCTTCCAGTGCGGAAGCTGGCCTCCGTCCGGATGCCCCAGGGTCAGCGTGGCGACGCAGTCCGAGGCCTCGGTCCGTTCCAGGACCTGCAGGTTCAGTGTGCGGATGGTTCGTTCCCGGGAGCGTTCAACGTCGGCCACGTCCCAGTGGACGTTCAAGGAACGGCGCACCGGCAACAGTGCCATCTTCAGGAAGTCCGGCGCGTCGTTCTCGTCGGGCCGAAGCGAGGGCAGGCGCTCGAAGAGCACCCGCAGGCCGGTGGTGCCCTGCACCCGGGCCAGCGGATTGCCCAGGCAGGTGTGCCGCCCGGCCGTGAAGGCGAGGTGGTCGGTGGGGTTGGGGCGGTGGATGTCGAACTCGAAGGGCCGATCCACGTGCTCGGGGTCGGTGTTGGCCGAGGCCAAGGCGATCCAGATCATGTCCCCGGCCGCGATCTTGACCCCGGAGAGCTCGATGTCGCGGGTGGCGCGGCGGGAGGTGAAGGTCGATGACGGGCGCCGGCGGACGGTTTCCTCAAAGACCCGGGACCACAATTCGGGCTCGTCGATGGCGTCCTGCAGGGCCTGGGGATTTTCGGCGAGGAAGAGCACCGCATTCGTCATGGCCTGCGCCGTGGTGTCGGTGCCCGCGGCCGCGAATTCGGAAACATGCAGTGCGATCTGCGGGGTCGGCAGGGCCCATGACCCGTCGTCCTGCTTGGCCGAGGCCATCACCGAGATGATGTCGTCGGCGTCCGAATTCCGTCGTGAATCGACGATGTCGCGCAGCACCAGGTTGGCCGCGACGAACCTGTCCCAGACCTGGGAACGTTTCGGTTCGAGCAGGGGCTCGTGGGCGGAGGACAGCACTGCAAACAGATCGTCGCGCAACTGCCGCAGCATGGCTTCGTGCTCGTAGCCAAGTCCCAGCAGCGCCATGATGGTCTGCGTGGTCAGCTCGAGCGAGTATTCCTCCAGCAGGTTCGCCGACCCCTTGTTCTCGAACCTGTCGATGATCCGGTGGGCACGGGCCTCGATCTCGGGCTGGAGCCGGTCCATGCGTTCCTTGACGAAGCCGCGCTGGGCCACGGAGCGGGCGTCGGTGTGGCCCGGCGGGTCCTGGCCGACGATCATCTTCGCCACGAGTTCCGGCGGGTAGATTTCCCGGTGCTTCTCGGGGACATCCGCCGCGGAGTTGGACGCCGAGGAGTAAGTCTGCCAGTCGGAGAGGACGGTCAGGCAGTCCTCCCTTGTGGTGACGATCCAGGCGTTGAGGTACGGGTACCAGAACACCGGGGTTGCGTCGCGCACCTCGGCCAGGTGGCGGGCGGGGTCGGCGTAGTAGTCATCGCCCATGGCATCGAAACCGTGGGCGACGGGGCAGCGGCCCATGGGCCGGACATTCTCCTGGAGGACGGTCATGGCTGAATCCTTACTTGCCGATGACCGCGGAGGCGGCGATCGTGGACAGCTTCTGGAAGCGGGCGACATTGTCGCCTTCGTCCATCACCCCGGAGGAGAGGAAGCAAAACGACAGTCCGGAGACCGGATCCACCCAGAGCAGCGAGGACCCTGCGCCGTAGGAACCGAAGGTGCGGGGGGAGACAAACGGGCCGAAGAACCGGGCGTGCGTGCCGCTTCCGGCCAGGGCCATGCCCAGCCCCATGTTCCCGGGCGGAAGGTCCCAGCTGCGCGCTGCGGCGACCATGCCGTAGAGGTCGTTGATCTCCTCGCCGGTCTGGTTGGACGTGGCAAAGTCCAGCACCGATTCCCCGAAGAGCTGTTCCCCCGCCGCGGTGCGGCCCCTGTTGCGCAGCACCTCGGTGAACGCGAAGACGTCCTCGATCGTGGAGACTGCTCCCACCCAGGGCATCTCGGCGTCGGGGCGGTCGATGACGTCGTTGAGGCATTCGATGTCCTCGGGCTTGAGCCAGGAATCGTTGGCCTCGATGACCTTCAGCGGCACAGCCCGGTCCTGCCAAGCGGGAGGCATGCCGAACCGGGTGTTGTCCATCCCGATTGGCTCGAACACCTTCTCCTGCATCAATTCCCGGAAGGAGGCCGCCCCGTACGCACGGCGGGCCATCTCGCCCATGAGCGCGTGGTTGATGGCCGCGGAGTAGTTGAGGTTGGTGCCGGGGTCATTGATCACGTCCACGCCGCAGAGCGCCGAAATGACATCCGCCAGCACACCGAAGCCGTCGGGGCCCAGCCCCGGGTTGGGAGTGGCGGGCATGCCTGCGCGGTGGGTGAGCAGGTGTGCGAGGTTGATCCGGTCCTTGCGGGCCGCGCGGAACGGTTCGGTTCCAAAGAACTCCGGGATCAGGTCGACCACGCGCGTGGACAGCATGAGCTTGCCCTCGCTGAGAGCCCGGTAGATCAGGACGTTGGTGAAGCCCTTGGACATGGAAAGGATGCGGTACACGTCATCGGACCGGGTGGGGCGGTCGGTTGCGACCTCGGCCATGCCGTAGCTGCCGCGCATGGCGATCTCGCCGTGGCGCGCCACGATGATGTTGGCGCCGTGGTAGTCGCCGCGGTCGATGTCCGCGCGGATGGTCTCGTCCAGGACCTCGAGGAAGCGAGGTTCAATGCCTGGGATATCGGTGATGGTGGTCTCGGGGAGTGCGATTTGCTGCATGGGGGATTTCTCCGTTCAGGGTGCCGGTGGCGGTGGGGTCAGAGCATGAGGGCGCCGCCGGAGGGCGACATGGTTTGGCCGGTGTAGTGGCCGGCGTCGTCCGAGGCGAGGAACAGGACCGTGCGGCCGATTTCTTCCGGTTCGGCAACGCGCTTGAGCGGCTGCAGGGCCAGCAGGGCCTGGACATGGTCCTCGCCGGAGGCGGTGAACATTGGGGTGTTGATGCCGGCCGGTGCCAGGGCATTGACCCGGATGTCGAAGGGGGCGAGTTCGGCGGCGACCGCCTTGGTCAGTCCCACCACCGCGGCCTTGGATGCCGGGTAGTAGGCGGGCATGGGCAGGCCGATGAGCCCGGCGACCGAGGCAAAGTTGATGATCGAGCCGCGGCCTGCCTTTTTCAGCAGCGGGACGGCGGCGCGAATGGTGTAGAAGGTGCCGTTGAGGTTGATCGCGACGACGCGGTCAAAGTCCTCGTCCGAGATCCCTCCGAGGAATTCCGGGATGTAGGGCTCGCCGCTCTTGAAGGATGCGATCGTCTTGTTGTTGATCTCATCCACCCAGGCCTGCTTCTCCTTGTTCGGCGTGGAGACGCCGGCGGCGTTGACCAGCACGTCCAGCTTGCCGTGCTCTGCATCGACCTGGGCGAAAACCCGGTCCACGGCGCGCGAGTCGGAGATATCCGCGACAAATCCGTGGGCGCGATCCAGGGCCGTGAACTCGCGGTCGAGGGCCTCCTGCCTCAGATCGATCCCGTAGACGGTTGCGCCCGCCCCGATCAAGGCCTTGGCGGCGGCCAGGCCCATGCCCGATGCTGCGCCAGTGACAACTGCGATCTTGCCTTCCAGATCCATGCGATGCTCCCAATCTTTTAGAGGCCGTTCCTGCGGTCGAAGCGGAGTGTTCTGCCTCACAGTAGTGACGGGGACAGCCTGCCACAGAGTTAGACACGTGTCTACTTTTATGCGGACGCAACTTTGATTGGTAAGACACTTGTCTGGAAATCCGCGGGAATAGGCATATCTGTTCCGTATGTCTCGAAGAAGGACTTAAGGATTTTCGTTGCGTCGGGCCTCGGGTCGAGCATTACGCTCGGGACACTCGCCCATGACGTCCCTCACACTTCAGGAGATTTACGTGTCCGTTGCCTATGCGCAAAACCAACGCCCGAAAGGCGCAGCCCGCAAGGTCGCTGCCGCCAGCCTCGCGGGCAACACCATCGAGTACTACGACTTCTCGATCTACGGGCTCGCCGCAGCGCTCGTGTTCCCGACAATCTTCTTTCCCAACACAAATCCATTTATCGCTACCTTGGCCACCTTCGCCACGCTTGCCGTAGGTTATTTTTCGCGTCCGCTGGGTGCGGTGATTTTCGGACACTACGGTGACCGCATTGGCCGAAAATCCATCCTGGTGATCACTCTGCTCATCATGGGTGGGGTCACCACCTTGATCGGCCTACTGCCCACGTACGAATCGATCGGAATCTGGGCGGCAATCATCCTGGTCGTGCTCAGGCTCGCGCAGGGGATCGCTTTTGGCGGTGAATGGGGCGGCGCCATCCTCATGGCTTTCGAGTTCGCGCCGGCACACCGTCGCGGATTCTATGCAGCCATTCCCCAGTTGGGCCCCGCTGCCGGATCGATTCTCGGCAACGCCGCCTTCCTCCTGGTCACTCTGCTGCCGCACGAGGAGATGATGGCGTGGGGTTGGAGGATCCCATTCCTTTTCAGCTCGGTGCTCGTCGCTGTTGGACTATATATCCGCCTGCGCATCTCGGAATCGCCCGAATTCAATACGGTGAAAGAGGAAGGTCAAGAGGTCAAGGTCCCGCTTCTTGAGGTTCTCCGCAAACACCTGAAATCCGTCGTCCTGGTTGCTCTCTCGCACCTGGGTTTCGGCGCGTTCTCCATCCTGGTCATTGTCTACCTGGTGAACTTCAGCACGAAGGAAGTGGGCATCGACCCGACCATCATGCTCACGATCACCCTCGTCACTTTCATTGTCCAGATCCCCATGATCCTGCTCGCGGGTCACCTCTCCGACATCATGAGTCGCAGAAAGCTGATGATAATCGGCACTTCCCTCGTCATAGTTGCTGTGTTCCACCTTTTCTGGGCCGTGAGTAGCCAAAATCCGTGGTTCATTGCCCTGAGTTACATCATCGGCTTTGGTTGCTGCTACTCCCTGGTTTACGGCGCCCAGGCCGCGCTATTTGCAGACTCGTTCCCCGCCGAAGTCCGATTCACCGGAATGTCACTCGGATACCAGATAGCCACCAGCCTTGGTTCGGGTTTGACTCCCATGGTCGCCGCCGTGCTCCTGCAGTACACGGGCAGTCCATACGCGATCTCGATCTTCGTGGCAGCGCTCCTCTTTGTCGCCATGATCTCCATGACGCGGCTGATTGCCATCGCCGACCTCAACCGCAGGAAATCTTCCGGGACCGCCGGGTCTTCGGACACGCCAGTGCAGATCCCGGCGCACGGTTAGCCACTGCGGAAGCCCTTTCGCCGAGTCTTGACGGGTGGGAGTCGTTTGAGTCCGCTCCGGGATGCCGACCATGCCGTGCTCGTCAGCTCCGACGGGCAGCCGGGCAGGTCGCCGGAATCATGAAAAGGCCCCCTCCTCATGGCACGTTCCCACGGTCGTTGCGACACCCCGGATCCTTGGGAGTTGCAACGACCGTGAGCTCGTTAACGAACAAGCCATCAAACGGGAAGGCTCCTTCCGACCGAAGGGGTGGGACACGCGAACTTCTCCCCTCCTCAAAGTCCTTCGACCGGCCCGGGACGTGGAAGCTTCCGGACCGGGGCAGTTGCAGGAGTCGCCCCGTCAAGCGCCCTGGCCTATTCATCGAGCGTCCTGCGAGATGGAGGGGTGGAGGACGGGTCAAAAACCTAGATTCTCGCGGCGCGCGGTCCCAGAAGGACCTCGATGAATTTGGAGGCAACTTCTGAGGGCTCGCGGGCCGTGCTCCAGACGGCCGCGATCTCCATGGGTGGGATCGGCGGATCAATCTTGCGGGTGACCACCGTGGTGCGCGCGATTTGCTGGATCTCCGGCGGCATGATGCTGATCCCCAGATCGGCGGCCACCAAGGGCAGCGTGGTCTGCAGGCTTGTCACCGGCTTGATCGTGGGCAACGGCAGGCCCTGGCCAAGCCAGAAATCCACCAACATCTCGGTCATGCCCGGGAGCCGAAGCGAGGGCACGGGAAGAAGCCAGGTTTCCCCCATAAGATCCTGCAGGGGAATCGTCTTGGGTGCGTCCTTGAACCGTGTTGGCAGCACGGGGGAGATGCCGAGCTTGGAGATCAATTCCACCCGTGTATCGTCCTGGTACATCGTCTGGAGCCGGCTTGCCGAGCCGGTCGCCACGATCGCCACGTCCAGGGTCCCGTTGCGGATTTCCTCGATCACGTTCCCCGGGTTGACGTCGGTGAGGGAGATATCGGTGTCGGGGGAGGCCTCCCGGAACCTGCCCAGGACACGGGGGAGGTATGCCCAGGCGAACGGCAGGATCACCGCAAGGTGGAGCGAGCCGCTGAGGCCCTGGCCCTGGCGCATGAGTTCTTGGGCAAGCCGGTCGGTCTCGTCGACGAGCCGGGCGCCTTTCTCCAGAAGTAGTTGGCCCGCGCGCGTCGGGGTGATGCCTCGGGCGGTTCTTTCCAGTAGCCTCACCC
This sequence comes from Paeniglutamicibacter sp., assembly GCF_046714615.1. Classification (NCBI taxonomy): domain Bacteria; kingdom Bacillati; phylum Actinomycetota; class Actinomycetes; order Micrococcales; family Micrococcaceae; genus Paeniglutamicibacter; species Paeniglutamicibacter sp. The sequence continues at coordinate 24,793 of NZ_JBKKAP010000126.1, read as the reverse complement.
CCAGCTCTTCCTCCAGGTTTTTCAGCGAGGCGCTGAGCGGAGGTTGGGTCATTTGAAGGACCTTGGCGGCCTTGGAGATCGAGCCCTGGCGGGTGATTTCGAGGAAGTAGCGAATGTGACGAATGTCCATACGTGGATCGTATACCTGCCCTTCAGGAATGAGTAGAAGTGTATGGCTATGTTTCTTGCGTCACACTACTGTCGATTCTAAAGAAGTGATCGGGGTTACAAGGCCCCGGATCCGAACTGCAAGGGAGTTGCCACGTGAGCATCGAAACCACAGACGTCATTGAAGACGACTGGAACCCCATCGAGCTGGAGTCCGGCGAGTACCCGGCCGTATACAAAGAGCTTCGTGCCGAATGCCCGGTCGCCTACACCAGCGACTACGACGGTTTCTTCGATTTCTTCCGGTACTCCGATGTCCAGAAGGGCTCGCGCGATTGGCGCACCTACGCCTCGGGCCAGCCGTTCCTGGAGTTCCCGCAGTTCATGCGCTCGATCCCCATCCAGGAGAATCCGCCGGTACACACCTTCTACCGCAAGTTCCTGGCGCCGTACTTTCTCCCGGCGCGGCTGGAAATGCTGCAGCCGGACATCGAGGCGCTGGTCGCAGAGCACCTCGACCCGCTGATCGCGGCCGGCGAGGCGGACATGATCGAGGATTTCGGCGTCATCGTCCCGCAGAAGGTCCTGGCACGGTTCCTGCTGTTGCCCGACGACGCCTGGGTCACCATGGCCGACAGCCTCGCGAAGGCAGACGCGGTTCGCAACGACGTGGAAAAGCTCCGCGAAGTCAACAAGAACCTCTGGAACCCGACCGTCGAGGCCCTCATCGAGGACCGCCGCGCCAATCCGCAGGACCCGGCCATCGACATCATGTCGGGGGTGCTGGAACTCGAACCCGAGGGCCGTCCGATCACCCAGGAAGAGGCCGTGGCCATCGGCGTGCAGATCTTCTCGGCCGGCGCCGACACCACCACGGCAGCCATTGGTTCGATCATGAAGTACCTCGGAGGAAACCCCGAAGCACAGGCACAGCTGCGGACGCAGCCCGAGCTCGTGGATTCCGCGATCGAGGAAATCCTCCGACTGGCGCCTCCCTTGCACCACACCGGCCGCAAGACCACCCGCGAGGTGGAAGCCCACGGAGTCACCATTCCCGCCGGCGCCAAGGTGGGGCTCAACGTCTTCGCCGCGAACCGCGACGAGGACAAGTTCCCCAACGGCGATGCGTACATGGCGGATCGCGCCCCGAACCCGCACCTGACCTTCGGGCACGGCCCGCACCAGTGCATGGGATCCCCGATTGCCCGGGCCGAGCTCAAGGCCATGGTCGTCCAGCTCCTGGAGAAGACCTCGAATTTTGAACTCGTGGGGGAGATCGTTTCCAACGGCCGCCCGTTGCGCACAGGGTGGACCCACGCCCGGGTCCGCTTCGAGAAGTAAGGAACAGGACAATGACTGTTGAAAGCCCCGCGCGCACCGACGCGCTTGTCTACCGCGCACCGCTGCAGGTGCTGGCCAAGAAGGACGCCAGCGACTGCGTCACCGAACTCGAACTCGTTGATCCGCAGGGAGCCGGCCTTCCGGCATGGCAGCCCGGAGCCCACCTGGAAATCCACCTTCCCTCGGGACTCAGCCGCCAGTACTCGCTGTGCTCCAGCCCCACGGAATCCGGAACCTATCGCCTGGGCATCCTGAAGGACCCGAACTCCCGCGGTGGATCGCAAGAGGTCCACGAAAAGATCGAAGCCGGCGACATCCTCGAAGTCACGGGCCCGCGGAACCACTTCCCGTTCGTTGAATCCGCCGAGTACCACTTCATTGCCGCGGGCATCGGCATCACCCCCATGATGCCCATGATGGAAGAGGCCGAACGCAACGGCAAGGACTGGACGCTGACCTACATGGGTCGCTCCCGCACCTCCATGGCCTTCTGGAGCGAACTCGCCGACAAATACCCCGGCAAGGTCGACATCCGTCCCGACGATGAATGCGGCTTTCCCGACCTTGCCGCACTCACGGGGACTCCCCGGGAAGGGGTCAAGATCTACGCCTGCGGTCCCGAGGGCCTGCTGCGCGCACTCGAGTCCCTGACCGCCGAATCCTGGCCCGCCGGAACACTGCACCTGGAACGATTCGCACCCAAGCCGGTTGTTGCCGCGGCCAAGACGTCCTTTACGGTCAAGCTGGCCCTGAGCGGGATCGAGATCGAGGTGCCCGCGGACCGCAACATCGTCGAGGTCGCCGAGGAGGCGGGCGCCCCTGTCATCTTCTCCTGCATGGAAGGGACCTGCGGCACCTGTGAAACCCGCATCATCAGCGGTAAGGCAGACCACCGCGACTCGATCCTGAGCGACGAGGAAAAGGAATCCAACGAAATGATGATGATCTGCGTTTCGCGTTCCGCCTGCGACGTCCTTGAACTCGAGATCTAGCCACTCCCTTCATCCTTCCCCGGAAAGGCTCCTCAGAATGAGCACCGAATCTTCATCCTCGTCGCCCACCGTCATTGTTGTCGGTGCGGGACCCGTTGGCATCCTCAACGCATTGGGCCTGGCCCGGGCAGGTGTCAACGTCAAGGTCTTCGAACGCGGCTTGGACATTGCCATGGCCCCGCGGGCCATGGTGTACCACTGGTCGGTCCTTGACGGACTGCAACGCATGGGCCTGTTGGAAGACGCCGCCGAGCGCGGATTCCTCAAGCAGGACTACACCTACAAGGTCCACAAGACCGGCGAAGTCATCAACTTCGGTCTCGGCTCCCTCGAAGGCATCGTGGAGCATCCGCACAACCTCCACCTGGGACAGAACGTCCTGGCGGAGATCGCGCTGGAACACCTGGCCAAGTACCCCAATGCCGAGGTCCACTGGGGACACAAGTTCACCTCCCTGGTCCAGGACGAGGACTCGGTGACTGCCACCTTCCAGACCCAGTCCGGCGAGACCGAAGTCAGTGGCGCATGGCTGATCGGCGCCGACGGCGCTGGCAGCAAGGTGCGCGCAGCGGTGGGCATCGACTTCGAGGGCGTGACCTGGCCCGAGCGCTTTGTGGCCACCAACATCCGCTACCCCTTCGAGGCCGAAGGCTACAGCCAAACGACCATGCTGATAGATGACACCTACGGTGCCATCATCTCCAAGATCGACAATTCCGGCGAGACGGGCCTGTGGCGCTACACCTATTGCGAGGACGCCTCGCTTCCCGAGGAATCGGTGTCCGAGCGCATGCCCGGCTTCTTCGCACAGATCGTCCAGGACCCGGAAAAGGTGGTGGTCGATGCCTTCTCGCCGTACACCATGCACCAGCGCTCGGCTACCAGCTACCGTGCGAACCGCGTCCTGCTCGCCGGGGACTCCGCGCACGCCACCAACCCGACCGGTGGCCTGGGCCTGACCTCGGGCCTCTTTGACACCTACGTGCTGGCCGAGGCCCTGGCCGCGGTCATCGCCGGGGAAGCCGACGAGTCAGTGCTCGATGACTACGCCACCGAACGCCGCCGGGTCTTCACCGAGATCGTCAGCCCCGCAGCCAGCAACAACAAGAAGCTCGTCTACCATTCCGATGACCAAGTGGTCCTGGAAGGGCAGCTCGAGAACCTGCGCCGCCTGGAAACCGACAAGGAAGCTGTTGTCCAGCGTCTCCTCTTCCCGAAGTCGCTGGAAACCAAGTCCCTGATCGGGGCGTGGTGACCGTGCCCGGAATACAAGAATTCTTCGGCAAGGTTGCCGTCGTCACGGGCGGTGCCAGCGGCATCGGTTACGCGTTGGCCGAGCGTTTCCTGGATGAGGGAATGAACGTGGTCATTGCTGATGTCGAACAGTCGGCACTGGATACCGCAGTTGCCGCACTGTCCGCCAAGGGGCGGGTCATCGGTGTTCCCACCGACGTGCGAAACATCGAGGACATCGAGAACCTCGCCCGCAGGACCCTGGACGTCCTGGGACGGGTCGACGTGGTGTGCAACAACGCCGGGGTGGAGACAGGCGGCAGCTTCCTGTCGATTTCCGAATCGGCCTGGCGCTGGGTCATGGACGTGAACTTCTTTGGCGTCCTCAACGGCTGCCGCGTCTTCCTGCCGCTGCTTGAAGCCAACGGCGGCGGGCACATCGTCAACACCGCCTCGGTTGCTGCATTCAACTCGGGCACCGCCACCATGACCCCATACTGCGCCTCCAAGTTCGCGGTGCTGGGCATGAGCGAATGCCTCGAGGTCGAGCTGCGCACCGCGGGTTCGAACGTGGGCGTTTCCCTACTGGCGCCGGGTCCGGTCAAGACGCGCATGGTTGACGCCGAACGCAACCGTCCCGTGGATGTTCCGTTGGCCGCCGAAGCCTCCCGGGTCCAGGTCATGGAGCGGCTCGCCGCCGTCACCGCGGAATCCGGGTTGGAACCGGCGGAAGTTGCCGGCCAGGTGCTCGAAGCCATCCGCAGCAACTCCTTCTTCGTCCTGCCGCACCCGGATATGGCGCTCGCCGGCGTGCAGCGCCGCATGGACTGGATGACCACGGGCAATCCGCCGCCGCTGCGCCAGGCCGGTTCCTAAGGAACGCCTGGATCCGTAGCCGTTTCGACACCCCATATTTGAAGAGTTTGAAGGGAAAAAGAAGATGTCAGTTTCACCCACGCAGGAAGTCATCGAAGCACCGGTTTCCGATTACGACGCGTTTTCGCTCGAATCGCTGCACAACGTCCACCTTCACGACGGCACGCAGCGGGAAATCGCACCGGTTGTCTACATGGAGAAATACGACTACTACGCGATCACCCGCTTCGCCGAGATCCAGAAGGCCCTGCGTGACTGGCGCACCTTCTCATCCACCGACCGCCCCTTCTATGCCCCTTCGCCCTTCCGCCCGCGCACGCTGATCCTTGAAGACCCACCGGAGCACACCGCATCCAAGGGTGCGGTCATGCGCGTCTTTGACGAGGGTAACCTCAAGAAGATGGGCGCATACTTCAAGGCCGAGGCCGAGCGGTTGCTCGACGAAATGCTGGCCGACGGCCCGGCTGAAATCAACGCCTTCGACGACCTGTCGGTCAAGTACATCCTCAAGGTGTTCCCCGATGTGCTGGGCCTGCCCGAGGAAGGCAGGGAACTGCTGCTGAAGTTCGGCGACGCGGTCTTCAACGTCTTCGGCCCGCCGAGCGAACTGCAGAAGCAGAAGCTGGAAAGCGGCGCGGAGGCCATCGACTGGGTGGAGAACAACACGCAGCGCGGGGTCCAGACCGAGGGCGGCATCGGCTGGCAGCTCTACCAGATGGCCGACGAGGGCAAGGTCTCCGAACACACGGCACAGCAGATCCTCAAGTCGATCTTCGCCGCCGGGTTCGACACCACCACCGCCTCGATCGCCTCGATGGTCCGCGCCTTCGCCGACAACCCGGCCGAGTGGCAGAAGCTGCGGGAGAACCCGTCCCTGGTGGACAACGCGTGGGAGGAAGCCATTCGCTTCTACCCGGCCTCCCGCTACGGAGGACGCCAAGCCATCAAGGAAACCGTCCTGGGCGGTGTCCGGATCCCGGCAGGGGCAAAGATCCTCACCATGTGGCTCGGCTCCGGGCGTGACGCGCGCCAGTTCGAGAACCCCAACGAGTTCCATGTGGATCGCGACATGGCCCGAGGCCACCTGTCCTTCGGCTTCGGAATCCACACCTGCGCCGGCAATGTGGTCGCACGGCTCGAGGCCACGACCCTGCTGCGCGCCATGGTGGAGCGGATCGAGAAGATCGAACTGACCGGGGAGCCGCGACAGACGGTGAACTACCAGGCGTTCGGCCACGATTCGGTCCCGGTCCGGCTTACTCCGGCAGCCAAGTAGTTCGGCATGAGGGCCACCGCACCGCACCACGACGAGGCTGCACGAACGGTACGGACCGGGGGATTCTTTCTTCCGGGAGAGGTGCAGGATCCGGAAACGCAACCCTGGCAGTTGGGACCGGCCTGGGTCCAGTGGGAAGCCCCGGCCAGCGGGACCTCGGCGATGCCCTTCGTTTTCGTCCACGGCGGTGGCGGCCAGTCCACGGACTGGCTGGGGGTCTCGGCTTCGGCTCCGGGCTGGGCGGTCCAGGCGGTAGCGGCGGGAAGCCCCGCCTACTTGCTGGACCGTCCCGGCCACGGACGTTCCCCCTATGACCCCGCGCGGCTGGGGGCGCGCACGCCGTTCCCGGATTATGCGGGAGTCTCGGCGGTGTTCGTCCCGCCGGCGGCCTCCGGGTCTTCCGCGGTGCCGAATCCTGCCTGGGCCTGGGGCAGGGAACCCGGCTCGGGGGAACTCGACGCACTCGTTGCCTCCTCCAGTGGCATGCTGCTGGACACGGCCCTGGGCCAGGAGCTCGATGCCCGGCGCCTGGTGGATCTGTTGAAAATCATCGGGCGCAGTGTCCTTCTCACGCACTCCGCCGGGGCCGCGGCCGGGTGGCTTGCGGCCTCCCGGGTCCCCGAACTGGTCCAGGCGGTGATCTCCGTCGAACCCCTTGGTCCGCCGTTCCGCGACCTCGGTGCAAGGGGCTCCCTGGAATTCGGGGCCACCGCCGTTCCGCTTGAAGGGGACAGGTTGGACGGCATTCCCGTCCTCGTGGTGTCCGGGGCAGCCTCCGGACGCGGCGAGGCGGACAAGGCAACAACCGACTTCCTGCGCACCAAGGGTGCATTGGCCACGCACCTGTCGCTGGGAAATGAAGGCATCGCGGGCAACGGGCACGGGCTCGTCTTCGAGGCCAACAACCACGAGGTCTTCCAAGAAGTCCTGGACTGGCTCGACGGCCTCCGGACGGATCACCACGGCAACCCGCAACGGGTTCCGGAACAGCAATACATCAACCACGAGGGGCAGTAGAAGATGTCACAAACAAGCGCACGGGCCACGGCCGCGCACACCGCACGCTCCACCAACATCCGCATGTGGGGCCTGGACTCGCCGAAGATGACCATTGACGCCCAGCACCTGGTGGTCGGCGCCGAGGGCACCGTGGAGATCCCGCTTCCGGCCTACGTGATCGAACACGAACAGGGCCTGGTGCTCTTTGACACCGGCATGGACCCGCGCGTGTGCGAGGACCCGGCATTGGTCTACGGCGACCGCCCGGAAACCTCCATGATCTCCGGCACGCCGGAGCAGCGCATCGACCGGCAGCTGGCCAAGCTCGGCTACCGTCCCGAGGACATAACCCACGTGGTGCTCTCACACACCCACGCCGACCACTCCGGCGGACTGTATCTCTTCCCCCAGGCGAAGTTCTATGCAGGACCCGGCGAATTGCAATGGGCAGCCGGCCCCGGCCCTGCCACTGCGCACCTGTTCAACCCGGGCGACTTCTCCGATGAGGTCATGGACTTCAACTGGACCACCGTCCAGGCCCCGATCTTTGACCTCTTCGGCGATGGCGCCATCCAGATCCACCACACGCCCGGGCACACCCCGGGGGAGCTCAGCGCGCTGGTCCGCCTGCCGTCGCAGAACGTCATCCTCACCGGCGACACCGTGCACCTGCGCGAAGCCGTCGAATGGGACGAAGTGGATCCCTCGGACTGGGACTACGGAGAGGCACGTGCGTCCATCACCAAGCTCAAGGAGCTGCGCGACGCGGAGAACGCCAAGCTGTGGATCGCCCACGATCCGCGCGACTGGGAGGACTTCGGCGGGGCCTTGCGGGAGCTGTCCTGATGAGCCGGATGTTCTTCGACTACCGGTGTGGTGACTGTGCGGCGGACAGCGAGTTCTTCATCGCGGCCCCGGCGCCGGAAACCCAGGACTGCCCGGTGTGTTCCGGAGCGGCCCGCCGCCGCTACACCAGCCGCGGACTGGGCCGCAGCGGTGCCTCGCTGGCCGCGGTGGCACCCGCGGCCGGCAGCATCGACTGCCGCGACAATGCCGATGTCCCCGGGCTCTGCCACGTGGCGCCGTCGGCGCGCCGCCGCATGGTCGCCCGCCACCGCGGCGACCTGGAGACCTATGAGGCCGAGACCAAACGGCAGACCCGGGAATTCGAAACCTCCGGACCAAAGACCGTGCACCAGGTCGTGGGCCACAGCCACTGAGGGTTCGCCCAGCCAGACACCATCCAACGGGTGGATTCCCTGTCCCTATATAGGGGTTATGGAATCCACCCGTTTTTTGGTGTGCGCTGCGCTAAAGCGCTCCGGGGCTGACCAATTGCGCTGACGTTCTAGCGTGGTCTCGTGAGATCAAAGCGGCCCTCGGCAAGCACCTCGAAATAGGCGCTTGGCCCGCCACCGCGCAGGACAGGTTGGGCGAGGGCCGTCTGGTAGATGCCCTCGGAAATCAGGGCCTCATCGATGTGCACCGCGATGACTTCGCCGATCGTGAGCACCCCGGTGGACGTGCGCCCGTTAGCTCCACGCAATTCAATGACGTCACTGACCCGGCACTCGAAACTCACTGGCGAGGCCGCGACACGCGGCGCACTGATATCAACGGAGTCGGCGGCTTCCAAGCCGGATGCGGCGAATTCATCGAGATCGGCAGTCATTGACGTTGCGTTCATCTGCTCCGCGAGGGGGCGCGTCACCAGGTTCCAGGTGAACTCGCCGCTCAGCTCGGCGTTGCGCGCGGTGTGCTTGCGAGTGGTGCTCGAGAAGCCAATGAGTGGTGGCGTGTAGGAGAACGCATTGAAGAAGCTGTACGGTGCGAGGTTGCGAACCCCGGCAGGGGAAAGCGTTCCAATCCAACCGATCGGACGCGGCCCGACAATGGCATTAAACGGATCATGCGGAAGCCTGTGGCCCTCTGCTGGGCGGTAGAAGTGCGAACTCATCCGTTCAGTCAATCATCAATCGACGGTGTCGGAATGTTCTTTGCGCACGGGTCGCGCACCTTGTCGAGCGGGCAGAAGGCGCACAGGGGAGCAAACGCCAATGGCGTCTCTTTCCGGGGATGATCCACGAGAAAAAGACGCCATGAGCGATGCTGCGGGTCAGCCTTTCGATGCCGCCCAGCGGGCGATCTCGGTGTGGTCGGAGGCCGGATCCAGCTCGGCGGCCGCCTGGCCCCACAGCTCGACGGCGCGTGCGCCGAGTTGTGAGGGACGGCCCAGGCTCTCGGCTAGGCTCGCGGCGATCTTCATGTCCTTGAGCATCAGGGCCAGGCCGAAGCCCGAATCGAAGCTGCCCGGCAGGATGAAGTTGGGCCACTTGTTCTCGGTGGAACCGCTGCGTCCGCTGGAGGAATTGAATACCTCGAGCATGGTCTGCGGGTCGAGCCCGAATTCCTTGCCCGCGGCCATGGCCTCGGAGGTGACTAGCAAGTGAGTCGCGGAAAGCAGGTTGTTCAGTGCCTTCAACGCGTGGCCCGAGCCCACCTCCCCGGTGTGGCGCACCTTGCCCAGGACCTCAAGGATCGGGCGCAGGGTTTCGATGGTCTCGGCGTCGCCGCCTGCCATGATGGTCAGCTTTCCGTTGACGGCTCCGCCCACGCCGCCGGACACCGGGGCGTCGACGAGCGTGGGGCCGCCGGCTGCGGCCAGGCGTTCGGCCAGTGCGCGGGTGCGCAAGGGCTCGGAGGAACTCATGTCCACCACGATGGCACCGGCGGGAAGTGCCGCCGCGGCGCCGTCGGTTTCCAGGACGGATTCCACAATCGAGGAGTTCGGCAGCATCAGGATCAGCACGTCGGCCAAGGCCGCGACCTCGCCGGTGCCTTGGACCGCGGTACCTCCGGAGGCCACCAGACGGGCGCGGTTCTCGGCGGACAGGTCGGTGCCGACGACGGTGTATCCGGCCTCGAGCAGGCGTGCGGACATGGGCGTGCCCATGTTGCCGAGCCCGATGAATCCAATGCGTGGCTTAGACATTGATGCTCATCTCCTTCAGGGTCGCCTCGGCGATGCGGAAGGATTCCAGGGCCGCCGGGACGCCCACGTAGATGGCGCTCTGCAGCAGCACCTCTTGGATTTCCTCCGGGGTGACGCCGTTGTTGATGGCGCCCTTGACGTGCACGGAGAGCTCGTGGCCGCGGTTCAGGGCGGTGAGCATCGCCAGGTTGATCATGGAGCGGGACTTGCGGTCCAGGCCCGGACGGGACCATGTGGCACCCCAGCAGTATTCGGTGACAAGTTCCTGGATGGGCTTGCCGAACTCGGTGGCGTTGGCCAGGGACTTCTCGACGTGGGCGGCACCGAGGACTTCCTTGCGGATCTCCAGGCCTTCCTGCAGGGTTTCGGCGTGGGTGTGGTGGGATTCCATGGTGGGTCCTGTTTCTACTCTGGTTCGAATTCTTGGGGGTGGGGGAGAAAAATTTGGTGAATGCCTAGACCGGCGGCAGGACGATGTCGAAGGCAACCCGTTTCCAGGCTTTGCCCTCCAGATCCCGTCCATCCGGGGCCGGGGTTCCGGCCGGCTGCGGGACAAAGTCCTTGATCAGGGATTCCTTGACGCCAAAGACCGAATCCTTGTCCAGGTACTCGCAGCCATCAACGAAGATGTGGGTGACCAAGGTGCGGGTTTCGGGGGCCGAGACCATGAAGTGCAGGTGCGAGGTGCGCACCGGGGAGCGGTCGAAGCGCTCCAGCAGCTGGCCCACCGGGCCGTCATGGGGAATCGGGTAGGGCGTGGGGGTCAATGCCCAGAACGCGTAGTTCCCGTCCGCGTCGCTGTGCAGGTGGGCGCGGGCGGCGGTGCGGCCGTCGTTGTACTGGACGTCGTAGAACCCTTCCTCGTCCGCTTCCCAGACCTCGATGCGGGCGCCGGGCAAGGGGTTTCCCTTGGTGTCCTTGACGCTTCCCTCGACCCAGCAGGCCTCGCCGGCGGCTCCGCCGGAGATGTCCCCGCCGATGGCGATTTCCGGGGCGTTCTCAACGAAGAACGGACCGAACACGGTGGCCTCCGTGGCATCTCCCACCGCCTCGTTGTTCACGGCAATGGTTTGCATCGAGGCGCCCAGGACGTCGGAGAGGAGAATGAATTCCTGCCGGGTGTCGGTGGTGATGTGGCCGGCGCGCGTCAGGAATCCGATCGCGGTGCTCCATTCCTCCTCGGTGAGGCGCACCTCGCGAATGTAGGAATGCAGGTGGCGAACCAGGCCATTGATCAGCTCGCGGTCACGCTCGCTGCCGCCTCCGGCAAAGGAGCCGATGACCTCGGAGACCAGGGTCTCCTCGCGTGCGATTTGTTCATCCGAGAGACCCTGGGCCGGTGCCGCATCGGTGAAGGCGTTGTCGATACTCATGTGTGCTCCTTGGGGGTTCGGGTTAGGTGAGGGCCGGGGACAGGACGGCAGGAGTCGTACCGGCAAGGGCAGCGCCGAGCAGTTCGGCGATGTTGGATTCGGTCACGGCCGTGGGGTTGGAGTCGGGTGCGGCCTTGAGGATGCGGGTCACCGCCTCCGGGATGTCGGCTGCCGTGAAGCCGTAGTCGCTCAGGGCCGTGGGCGCGTCCAAGCGGGTGCGCAGTTCGTTCAGCAGCGCGACGGCTTCGGCCGCGGCATCCAGTCCGTCCAGTGCCGGAGCGCTGGCGCCCAGGCCCGCGCGGATGGCGGCCGAGAGGCGTGAGGCGGCTTCGGGGGCCGATGGAGCGTTGAAGGCCAGCACGTAGGGCAGGACCGTCGCGTGGGTTTCGGCGTGCGGCATGTTGAACGTTCCGCCCAGCACATGGCAGATCTTGTGGTGCAGACCCGAACCGGCCGAGGCGAAGGCCACGGCGGAAAGGTAGGCACCGTAGAGGGCGGTTTCACGGCCCGTGATGTCGGTGGGGTCGGAGTGGATCAGCGGCAGGCCCTGCGCCAGGGCGCGCACGCCCTCGGCAGCCAGTGCCGCATTGATGGGATCGGCGCGCGGCGCCCACAAGGAATCCACGCAGTGGGCCAGGGCGTTGAGGCCCGAGGCCACGGACAACCCCACCGGAAGGCCAAGGGTCAGGGCCGCGTCGTAGATGACGGTGGCCGGAAGCACCATGTCATCAACGCCGGTGGTCTTGGTTGCCTCCTCGGTCAGGCCCCAGACGTTGGTGGCCTCCGAACCGGCATAGGTGGTGGGAACGGCAATGATGGGAATCCCGGTGGTCAGGGCCACGGCCTTGGCCAGGCCGGTGGTGGAGCCGCCGCCCACGCAAACGATCAGATCGATGTGCCCGTCCGTCGCCGACTGGCGGGCAGCGACGGCATTGGCGATCGGCACATGCTGGACCACGTCCGTGTGCCACAACGCGACCTGCACCTGCGCCAGGGCGATCTGGGCGAATTCGCGCTCGAACTCCGAGGCGATGCACATGATGTTCGTGGCCCCGAGCCGCGCGGTTTCGGCGGCCACGTGTTCGGCGGCCAGGCCGGTTCCGAAGAGGACCCGCTGGCCCAGGGTGGTGTGTTCAAACTGCATGGTGGTCCTTTGACTGTGGAGGAGGGGAGCGGTGTGGCCGCGAGGATGGAACGGAAAGTGGTGTCAGTTGCCCGCGGCGGCGGTGGCGAACTCCCGTGCTTCAACCTGCTTGCGCTGGCTGGCCAGCTTGACCAGCTGCAACAGGCAGACCAGTGAGATCAGCAGGGTTGCGACCACGAAGACCGGGACGAAGACGATGTTGCCGGTGGTCATGACCAGCCAGGTGGCGATGAGCGGGGTGAATCCCGAGCCCAGGACGTTGCCCAGCTGGTAGCCCAGGCTCATGCCGGTGAACCTGACCTCGGCGGGGAAGCTGTCGGCGAAGAGGGCCGGCTGCATGCCGTAGCAGAAGGTGTAGAGGCAGCCGAAGCCCAGGGCGTAGGCAACACCGATCAATGCGGGCTGGGTCGAGACGACGGCGGCGAACATGATGATGATGCCGGCGATCGCTGCGAGCGTTCCAAAGATGACCAGCACCTTGCGGCCGTACTTGTCCGAGAGGTGCCCGGAGAGCAGGATCATGGGGATCTGGAGGACGAAGGAGATCATGGTGAAGCTCAGCATGGTGGAGGCGGGGATGCCCAGGGTGTTCTGGCTGTAGCCGACGAGGAATGTCATGACCACGATGGAGAAGGCTCCGAAGCCCAGGAAGCTGCCGGCCACCAGCAGGACGGCCTTGAAGTTGTTCTTGAGGACGGAGGCGATCGGAACCTTGACCTCGAGTCCCTTGTCCTTGGTGGTCTGGAACTCGGGGGATTCGGCGATCTTCAGGCGGATGATCATGCCCACGATGACCAGTACGAAGCTGAGGATGAAGGGGACGCGCCAAGCCCAGTCCAGAACGTCTTCGCGCGGCAGCAGCGTGACGGCCAGGAAAGCGGCGTTGCCGAGCAGTGCACCGGTTGCCGGTCCGACCTGAGGCACGGCGGCAAAGAAGCCGCGACGGTTCTCGGGCGCGTATTCAAAGGCCATCAGGATGGCGCCGCCCCATTCGCCACCGAACGCGATGCCCTGCACAAAGCGCAGGAAGATCAGGATGACAGCGGCCCAGATGCCGATTTCGTTGTAGGTGGGGAGCAGGCCGATCGCGAGCGTTGCAATGCCCATGAGCAGCAGCGTGAACACCAGCATGGGCTTGCGCCCGATCTTGTCACCGAAGTGCCCGAAGACGATCGCACCCAGTGGGCGGGAGAGGTAACCGACCGCCAATGCCCCGAAGCTTGCCAGCGTTCCCACCAGCGGGTCGGAGGACGGGAAGAAGATCTGGGGGAAGACGAGGGCTGCAGCCAGTCCGTAGATGGAGAAGTCGTAGTACTCAATGGCGTTACCGGCCAGTGAGGCCGCGGCAACGCGACGCAATGATTGGCGTGCTGTCGGGGGTGTGGTCGTGATGCTCGACATTGGGCATCCTCCTGGAGGTTGGTCTTAAGCGGGAGTGGCTTGGAACGGTTGTGTGCGGCGGGTCACACCGATCCTAGAAGTCCAATACATATAGAACAAGTAATTGAGTTGCCGTCAATATACGTTTTACGTATGGCCCAAAATCTGGGGATTCCCCTGGGTGAGGGGGTTGTTTCGACAATTGGTAGGCGGCTGTTTTGCCAGCGGTCCAAGGTTCCAGGCGATCGTCGGATTCCGCGATGGCTTGGGTCGGCGGACGCGCGCGGCGCATTGAGCATGGCAGCGTGGCGCGCGAAATCGACACCGATCGAGGGAGTCGATGCTGCCGGCAGACTCACCTGCGCCTGGATCGTTTCGGTGGCCCGAGGCCGGGTGCGGGCGAGTGGTGGCGGGTGGTGGCGGGCGAAGGTGGTGACGTTTCCCTTGGGGGCGCCACGGGATTCGCTGAAGCCCGGGCGCATTCGTTGCCCGGGCGTCGACGTCGAAGTGGTGCCGCCGGCCCTTGAATTAGCCCGCCGGCGTGATGGGGAGGTTGATGAAGAGGGGATCCATTTCCTGGCCAACGGGGTACTGGTCGTTGAAGAGCGCGACGCCGCCGGGGGCGAGGAACGTCGGGACGTCTTGCCACAGTGTGCCGGTTTTCAGTGCCTCGGGCGGTGGAAGTTCCAGGGTGGCCAGGACTATCCCGCCGGTTGCGGGTCCTGCGGATATCCCGAGAGTCGCACCTTGGGGAGTTAGGGCTACCCAGGGGTCCAGGATATCCAGACGCATCATCCCGCCGTGCCCGGACATGCGGACTTCGCCTTTGAAGTGCAGGGTGCCGTAGCCGGTGTGTGGATCCAGCTCTCCGCCATTGGGCGCGAAGTTGAAGTAGCTCCCATTGGTTGCCTCGGCGCCGCCCTCGATGGATACCGAGACGTCGGGAAGGAACGAAACATAACGCACGAAGCTGCGCTTGATGCCCCAGGTGAGGCCAAGCGGAGGTGTCGCGCTTTCGGGGGAATCGATGTGGTCGGTCATGGGTCACCCTTCGGTGTGGGAAGCGGGAATTCATCGACTTCAAGCCGTGCGCCCGAACGGCTGGGTACGCGGGGTCGGTGTGGTCGAATCGGAAATGGGACGTGGGTCACGGAAGTTTTTCCCATCATCCACTGTGGACACCCGTCTGGCAAGTTGGCTGAGCGGTGACCGTGAATCATGAATATTTTTCGAAACTCACTGGACAAGTGTCTAGCGAGTTGCAATGATGGTGACACGCGCCACCCAAATCCGGTGACGCGGATTACTTTTCCCGAACTTGTCGCCACCTCCTGATAGGACTCCCATGACCCTCACCTCAGCCTCTCCGGAAACCAGCACGACTGCTTTCGCGTCCTCCGGCAAGCTTCACGGCAAGGTCGCCTTTATTACGGGTGCGGCCTCAGGGATCGGCCTGTCCACGGCGCGCACCTTCGCTGCGGAAGGCGCAATCGTCATTGCCGCCGACCTTTCCGCAGACGGCCTGGCGCGGGAACACTCCACGACGGAAAACATCCACACCGCACCGCTCGATGTCGCGGACTCGGCCGCAGTCAATGCGCTCTTCGCGGATATCGAGGCAAAGCACGGACGGCTGGACATTGTCATCAACGCCGCCGGCGTCAACGCACCGAGCCGTGCGGCCAATGAGAGGCTCGTCGAATCCAACGTCAAGTCCTTCCGGGCCGCGCAGTCCGGTGAGGTGTTCCACCCCGACTTCCTCTCCGACATCACAGATGAGGACTTCCGCCGCGTCATGGACGTGAACCTCTTTGGCCCGTTCTATGTCATCCGGGCTGCCGCGCCGTTGCTCAAGCGCACCGGCGGCGGAGCAATCGTGAATGTCTCCAGCGCGGCGGCGCTGATGGGTGTGCCCATGCCGCTGTACTACCCGGCTTCCAAGGCCGGGGTGCTCGGCATGACCCGCGGTGCCGCAGCCGAACTCGCCCCGTTCAACATCCGCGTCAACGCCATTGCCCCCGGTGCAGTCGACACCCCACTCTTCCGCCAGCAGCCCGAGGAGATCACCGGCATGCTGATCGGCATGCAGCCGATCAAGCGACCGGCGACCCCCGAGGAAATCGCGCAGACCCTGCTCTTCCTCTCCAGTGAAGCCGGCGCCTACTACACCGGACAGACCCTCTCGCCTTCCGGCGGCCTGTACATGTAGTCCCTGGAAGCTCATTCACACCTTCCTTCCCGGCCCAACCCCATTCCCAGAATTCCAAGGAGACCCATGAGCGCCGACCTCAACGCCGAGACCCTCGAACTGCTCGAGACCACCATCCGCAACGACATCAGTGAGGGCAGCTACGACGGTGCCCGCATCATTGTTGCCCGCCACGGAGAAGTGGGACTCGACGCCACGATCGGCTGGGCCGACCGTGCCGCCGGGCGCGAACTCAAGGACGATGACATCTTCCGGGTGCTGTCGCTGACCAAGGCCTTCACCAATGCGTTGGTCTACCAAGCGCTCGGTGAGGGAAAGCTTCAATTGAGCACCCGCGTCGTGGACCTGATTCCGGAGTTCTGGGGAACGGATCGCTTCCGCACCATGCGCAAGGACCGGGTGAACCTCGGTCACCTCTTGACCCACCGCTCGGGTATGCCGGCCACTCCCGAACCGGTTCCAACCTCGGAACTCGGCAACCTCGAAAACGTCATTGCCGCGATCTGCAAGCTCGACGTGATTCACGAGCCGGGCACCAACCTCACCTACTCGCCGGCCATCAACCACGCCCTGATGGGTGAAATGCTCCGTCGCGTCTATGGCGCGGAGTCATTCCGGGATTTGGCCGAGAAGAACCTGCTCTCGCTTTTGGGCATGAAGGACACGCGTTTCGGGCCGCTGGATGAGTGGAAGGATCGCATTGTTCCGCTCAAGGCCTACATCCCGGACAGCGGCTGGCTCTCTCCCAAGGACATTGAGGATCTCAATGACGTCGTGGATGAGGATGCCGAAATGCCGTGGGTTGGTTCGGTCTCCACGGCCCAGGACGTGTTTGCCTTTGCCGAGATGCTTCGCCGCAATGGACAGGTCGACGGCAAGGCCGTGATTGCCCCGGCCATCCTGGATGCCGCAACCACCCTGCAAACCGGCGAGATGACCAATGACCTGTACGCCATGATCGCCAAGGCCCGTGGCTGGGAAGAGCCGCCGGGAAACTTTGGGCTCGGCTTCTCCCTGAGCGGGACCGGAACCCACCCGTCCTTCTTCGGGCCCTTCACCAGCCCGCGCACGCACGGAAACTACGGTGCCGGTTCCACCCTCTTCTGGATCGACCCGGAACGCGACATGACCTTTGTCTGCCTCACCTCCGGTGTCATGGACGAGGGCGACAACGTCCTGCGATTCCAGAAGCTTTCCACCATCGCTGCCGCAGCAGCCCTCTAAGACCTCGGCCGGAGCAAAAAATGACAACCACACCAGTAATCGACCACGCGAGCCGTCCCCTGGCACCGGGCTTCGACCCCATGTCCGATGCCTACTATCTCGATCCGACGCGCCACATCACCGAGGCCAGGGGAGATGTCGACACCTTCTTCTTCCCCTACCTCAATGCCTGGATCGTCAACAGGCGCGCCGACGCCGAGTTCGTGCTCTCGGACTGGAAGAAGTTCTCCAGTGCCTCCAACGCCGGCCTGATCACGGTTCCCGACGCCCACGTCGAAACCATGCCCTCGGAGCTGATCTCCCGGATCCTGGTGGGCTCGGACCCCATGGGGCACACCATTGCGCGCAGGGTGGCGCAAAAGGGATTCCTCCAGCCACGCATCGAGGCGCTGCGCCCGGAGATCGAAGCGCGCGCGCACCGCATCCTGGACAACTTCGAGTCCCTCGGCGAGATCGACCTGCTGGAAAACTACTGCCTGGAACTGACCACCCAAACCTTGATGGCCCTGATGGACCTGGGGTTGGAATACGTGCCGATGATGCACCAGCTGCGCGACGACTTCTTCCAGGTGCTGGCCAGCGCGCAGGAGGAACTGCCCGAACCTCGGCGCTCCGAGGTCTGGGATCGCTACGTCAAGACCCAACTGGTGTTGCGCGGCATCGTGGCGCAGCGCCGCGAAAGCCAGAACGACGACCTCATCTCGGTGATGGCCCGCGACAAGGACAAGGACGGGAACTACTCGCTGTCCGAGGCCCAGATCGCGCTGCACCTGAGCGAATTCGCCGCCGCCGGGACCGACACCACCGCCCAGGCCATGGCCAATGCCGTGCTCTTCCTCAACGATTCCCCGGGCACCATTGCCGAAGCCCTGGATGACTCGGCGCTCTGGCAGCGGGTCTTTGATGAGACTGTCCGTCGCCGCCCGTCTTCCCCCTTTGCCTCGCGACGGTCCAACATCGACGTGACCCTGGGCGGGGCCGAGATCAAGGCCGGGGACATGGTCTGGATTTCCCTGGCCAGCGTCAATGTGGACCCGGACCACGTGGAGCGACCCTTCGAGTTCGACATCCACCGAGAGGATCCGCGCGACCACCTTTCCTTCACCAAGGGCCGCCACACCTGCCTGGGCCAGCCCCTGGCCCGGGTTCAAGGTGCTGTCGGACTCGAGGTGCTCTACGAGCGCCTTCCGGGTTTGCACCCGGCCGAGAATTGGGAACTGGACTTCATCCGCATGGCACTGCTGCCGGTGCGGCGCAGCCTGCAGGTCAGGTGGGACGCGAAGGACATCGTGTCCGGGAACGGTCGGGAACTGCCCGCCGATCCGCAGGCCCGCCAGCAGCTGCGGGTCAGCTCGCGCGTACAGGAATCCGACGGCGTGATCTCCCTGTCCCTGGTGGATCCCCACGGGGAAGCCCTTCCAAGCTGGACACCCGGCTCCCACATTGATGTCGTCGTGGGCGACCTCGTGCGCCAGTACTCGCTGTGCACCCCCAATGGTGACCAAGGTGCATGGCGCATTGGCATCCTCAAGGAGGCCAACGGCCGCGGCGGTTCCAAGGCGATCCACGAAACCATCCAGGAAGGCGACCTGATCACGGTCAGCCACCCGCGCAACAACTTCGCGCTCCTGCCCTCGCGCCGCTACATCTTCATTGGCGGAGGGATCGGTGTCACCCCGATCCTGGCCATGGCAACCCAGGCCGAACATGACGGCGCCGAGTGGTCAATGGTCTACGGCGGGCGCTCGCTGGCCACCATGGCGTTCACCCAGGAGCTGCAGACCCACGGCGACAAGGTTAGGTTGGCTCCCGAGGAAACCGAAGGCTACGTCAATTTCGGCGAGCTGTTGGGCGAGATCCAGCCGGACACCCTGATCTACTGCTGTGGTCCGGAACCGTTGCTCAAGGTGGTTGAGGCCGCTTCGGCCCACTGGCCTTCGGGCAGCCTGCACGTCGAGCGTTTTGTGGCCAAGGAATTCGACACCGGCGGGGATGTCCCCTTCGAGGTGGAATGCGTTGACAGCGGTGTCACGCTCAGCATCCCGGTGGGCAAGAGCATCCTGGAAGTGGCCGAGGCCGAGGGCCTGTCCGTGATCTCGTCCTGCGGCGAGGGAACCTGCGGAACCTGCGAGACGCCGGTGGTTGAGGGCGAGGTGGATCACCGGGATTCCATCCTGACCGATGAGGAAAAGGTGGAGTGCGAATCGATGTTCATCTGCGTCTCCCGCTCCAAGGGCGGATGCCCGCTGAAGCTCTCGCTCTAACAGCACTGAAGCTGGCGTTGCCGACAGAAATTGTCGGTGGCGTCAGCTTTTGTCGTGGTCCGGGAACGTGGATTCCAGGAAAGCCAGCCATTGGACGGTGAGAGTGTCGAGCAGCAGGTCCATCTTGACGGGCCGGCGCCGGATCACGGCGAAGTACATCATCCGCTCCAGGGCCGACTGCAGAGTCAACAGGTGCAAGCGTGCCCGCTCGTGGTCCTTGGCATCGGTGAGCCGGCCAAAGGTTCGGGGCATGACCCGGTAGGTATTGGCCAGCGTGGAAATCCACAAGTCGGTCACCGCGTCGTCGTTGGCGAGCGCCTGTTCCATGATGGTGAAATCGTTGCGCCGCGTATCCCACAGCGCCATGGTGGTGCGCAGCCATGCCCGCACGTTCTTCGGAGTGGGTTTCGTGATGGCGTCGAGGTCGCTGTAGGCGCTGAGCACATCCGGTGCAGAGCGCTGCATCAGCTCCAGGACCACTTCGGCCTTGGACTTGAAATAGACGTAGAACGTGGCGCGGGAGGTTCCGGCGGAGGTGGCGATGTTCTCCGCGGTCGTCTCGTTGTAGCCGCGAATCCTGAATTCAGCCTCGCCGGCCGTGATCAGGCGTTCCCTGGTCAGGCGCTTTTGGGCTTCGCGGAGTGACAGCTTTTCGGAAGGAACATCCGACAAATGGCTGCTGCGGCGCGTCTGCGCGGACTTCTGTTCGTTGTCACTCATTCTTCAAGGCACTTTATCACCGGCACGGAGCGAAACCCTTCCCGCGCGAAGGATTGGAATGGCGCCGTGCGAATTGCCGTTCTCTCCGGCCATCAGGCAATCTCCCTTGTGCCTGAGCACCAGGGTTTCCTCCATGACGTCCACGCAGCGTGCGATGTCGGTGACGCCGGCCTCGAGCAGGTCTGCTTCGCTCAGGAAACGGAAGTCGATGTTTGTCGTAGGGGCGGGAGGCCGTTCTCAAGACAACGCGGTGATCCGGCGCGGGGCCGGGGAAACTAGTGGCGCGGGTACTGCTGCGGCGGCCGATCGGCCGCAAGGACCGGGGCGCCGCCGCAGCAGGAATTAGGGTGCTGGGTTAGATGGCCGCTTCGTTGAGCTCTCCGGTGCGGACACGCACAATGCGTTCCACCGGCGTCACCCAGACCTTGCCGTCGCCGATCTCGCCTTCGGACCCGGTGCGGGCTGCCGCGACGATCACGTCAATGGCCTGGTCGACTTCGTCATCGTCGACCAGCAGCTCGATGCACATCTTGGTGCGGAACTCCACGGCGAACGCCTGGCCGCGGTAGTACTCGGTGCGTCCGGCCTGGGCGCCGCGGCCCTGCATCTCGCTGACGCTCAATCCGGTGAAGCCGGCCCTTTCCAATTCCTTGGACACCGATTCGACGCGGATCGGTTTGATCACTGCGGTAATGAGTTTCATGCTTGGGTGCCTTTCGCGCGTTGGGGGAGTGTGTGCCACTTGGGGGATTCAGAAGGTGCGGCCCTCGTAGGCCGTTTCGGCGTGGAGGGAACGGTCAAGGCCGAGTTCCTCATCCTCGGCACTCACCCGGATGGGAACGATCTTGTTCATGGTCCACGCGATGGCGTAGGTCATGGCGAAGCTGTAGACCATGGTGACCAGCAGGGCCAGGCCCTCGTGCCACAGCAGGTCGATGCTGCCGCCGAAGACGATGCCGCTGAATCCGGCAGGGGCTGCGGCATTGGCAAAGAAGACCGCGAACAGGGAACCGGTGATTCCGGCGATGCCGTGGATGGCAAAGACATCCAGCGCATCATCGATCCGGTGCCGCCGCTTCCAGGTGATGGCCCACGCGGCCGCGGCCGAGGCCACGAAGCCGACCACCAGGGCGCCGAGGGGTCCGACGGCGTCGGCGATCGGGGTGATCCCGACCAACCCGGCGATCGCTCCGGTGCCCAGGCCCAGCATGGTGGCGTGGCCGTCGCGGAACCGTTCAATGGTGATGAAGCCGAGCATGCCGCCGGCCAGGGACAGCAGGGAGGTGAGCGTGACGTACTGGGCCAGGAAGTTTGCGCCGCCCGCCGTGCCGCCGTTGAACCCCATCCACCCGGTGACGATCAGGGCAACACCCACGAGCATCAGCGGAAGGTTGTGCGGACGCCCGGCGGGGGAACTACGTCGGCCCAGGACCAACGCGAGAGCCAGGCCGGCCGCGCCGGCGTTCAGGTGCACGGCGGTGCCGCCGGCAAAGTCGTGCAGTTTCAGCTGGGTGCGCATCCAGCCGCCAACAGCTCCGGTTTCCTCGTTGGAGAAGGCGAAGACCCAATGGCCCAGCGGTGCGTAGACCAACAGCACCCAGATGGCGACAAAGACCAGCCAGGCACCGAACTTCATGCGGCCCGCGGCGCCGGAGGCAACCAGCGCGATGCTGATGCCGGCAAAGAGGAGGTAGAACGCTGCCCAGAGCGGGCCGCCGCTGCCGTCATCAACCATCATGGAGGTGAGGAACGAGTGCTCGAAGGGGTTGCCAATGATGCCTGCCCCTCCGACCGAATCGCCCATGACCAATCCGTGACCCACCACGACGTACACCACTGCCGTCACGGCCAGTGAGCTGAGGACCATCAGCACCATGTTCAGGACGTTGCGTCCGTTGAGCATGCCGCCATAGAGCATGGCAAGACCGGGGAACATCAATAGAACCAATGCGAAAGCTGTCAGTATCCAAGCGGTATCTGCGGGTTCCATGCGGTGCTCCCTTCCCAAATTGTTGTGCGGGTAGGGCAAACATATCGGGGCAAGATTCCGCATGGCTTTCGGCTTTGTTTCGCGCAGAATAAGGGAAAAATCGTGATTGACCTGATGTTTCCGAAGCATGACAGCGCTGTAAAACCTGTGCAGGGAGGCGATATCTTCTTGACGCGTGGCAGCGCGTTGATGGACTGTGGGCACGCGCGGTGGGAATTTCAGACTGCGTGAACGGAAGCGACGCTACGCCACGGGCGGCTGGAGATTCATCGCGCATTCGGCCGGCTGGCCGATCATTTTGGGTGTGGCTTCACGGCCCTGGACGCTGGGCCTGGGGTGTCTGTCGAAGGGCAGTGGAAAAAGACTGGAATCGTTGCTTCCCAGAACGCGGATCGATCGTGTGGCGTGCCCAAGACGAAGCCCGATCCCGGGCGCCTTCCGGCGCAGAAGAGCAAGCTCTAACAATCGTGGTGCCGGGGGACGGAAGATGCTTGCATCCAGGTCACACGGTGCAGAAGTTCCGGATCACTCCCAGGAATCCTTGAACCCCGGCGGCAGGCAGCTGGTGATCTGAGGCGCGTGCGAATTCAGCAGTGCCACCAGGTCCGAGATCCGTTCCGGGGTCATGTAGACGCTGGGGGCCGAGACCGAAATCGAAGCGACCGGCTGGCCGCTGAGATCCGGAATGGGGATGGCGACGCAGATGATGCCCAGCTCGTTTTCCTGGTTGTCCAGCGAGTAGCCGCGTTCGCGGACCAGGGTCAGCTCTCGGTCGAAGTCTTCCACCGTCTTGAGGGAGTAGTCGGTGATCGTGGCGGTGGGATCGAAATGCGTCAGCGCCTCGGCGCGTGGCCGCAGCGAGAGGATCATCTTTCCCATCGCGGTGTTTTGGGCGCGCAGCCGGCCGCCGGGCCGCGAGGCCATTTCGATGCCGCGGGTTCCTCTGGCCTTGGCGAGGTAGAGGACGTCGTCGGCCTCCAGGATGCCCAGGTGGGTGGTGTCCCGGGTGGCCTCGGCGATCTCAGCCAGCCGGGACTGGATTTCCTCGGGCAGGTTCAGTCTGCTTTGGGTCTGGGCGCCGAGTTCCATCAGTTTCAGGCCGAGCCGGTAGCGGTTGTCCGCACCCAGGGAGAGGTACCGCCCGGCCACCAGAGAAGAAAGCATCCGGTGGGTGGAGGAGCGGCTCAGACCGGCCGCAGCGGCGATGTCATCGAGCCTGTCGATGCCCGCTGCAACGTGGTCAAGCAGCTCGAGGCCGCGCTCGAGGGTCTTTGCTCCGGTCGGTTTTTCCATGCCATCAGTCTGACATGACTTGGGGCTTTCCCTGCCGGGGCTTTTGTGAGTGTGACCGGGGTTGCATTTAGGGGTGTGATGTCGCTTATAGTTGGATTATTGAAAGTGGGACGCCATCCCTATAATAGGTATGGCAAGAATCTTTGGATTGGTGACTATGAACGAGAACAACGGTGTTCCCGCCGGCGGAACAGTGACGGCCGGCGCGCAGCCTGCCGCCACGACTCTGCGGCACGACCAGAAGAACGTCCGCCGGGCCGCCTGGGCGGGCCTGGTAGGCACGGCACTTGAGCAGTACGACTTCGTGATCTACGGAACCGCGTCGGCGATCATCTTCAACAAGATCTTTTTCCCGAACATCGATCCGGCCATTGGCATCATCGCCGCGTTCGGTGCCTACGCCGTCGGCTTCGGTGCACGCCCCCTCGGTGGCCTCTTCTTCTCCAAGTACGGTGACCGGCTGGGACGCAAGTGGGTGCTGGTGGCCACGCTCTTCCTGATGGGCATCGCCACGTTCGCCATCGGCCTGCTGCCCACCTACGAGCAGGCGGGGATCTGGGCCCCCGTGCTGCTGGTTGCCTGCCGCTTCCTCCAGGGATTCGGCGCCGGCGCTGAACAGGCTGGCGGCGTGGTCCTGGTTGCGGAAACTGCCCCCAAGGGTAGCCGCGGACGCTATGCCTCGCTCGTCTTCGTTGGTGCCGCCGCCGGCACCGCGATGGGCGCTGTCGTCTGGATACTGGTGCAGATGATGCCCCGCGAAGCCCTGGAAGCCTACGGCTGGCGGCCTGTGTTCTTCTCGTCGATCTTCGTCACCATCGCCGCTTACGTGATCCGCCGCAAGCTGAAGGAATCACCGGTCTTTGAGGAAAAGAAGGAAGAGATCGCCGGCGTCGTCCGCGCAACCCCCGTGGCCGACGTCGTCAAGAACGGCCGTGCGGGCCTGTTCCGGGTCTTCTTTATGAACGTGGGCGCCAACGCGCACTCGTACATCTTCCAGGTCTTCCTTGGCTCCTACCTGATCACGCAGCTCAAGATTGACGCGACGTTCATTCCCAAGGTCCTACTGGTGGGTGCGCTCTTCGCCTGCGTCTCGGCATACGCCTTCGGCAGCCTGTCCGACCGCTACGGCCGCCGCAGAATGTACCTCATCATCACGGCGTTCCTGTTTGTCTTCCCCGTCCCGGCCTTCCTGTTGCTGAACACCGGAAACCTGTTCCTGATTTCGCTGGTGATTGTGCTCGGCTTCATCTTCGCGGCGCAGGGATCCGTCGGAGTCCAGGCCGCCTACTTCCCCGAGCTCTTCGGGTCCCGCTACCGCTACGCCGGCGTCGCGCTGGGCCGGGAGTTCTCCTCCGTCTTCGGCGGCGGCATCGCACCGC